>JAFADP010000140.1 GCA_023424785.1 Bacillota bacterium | reverse complement strand
TTGAAAAGCCTAACGCGTCAATATATTAAAATTCATTAAACTTAAGGAACCGCCGTATACCGGACGGTACGTACGGTGGTGTGAGAGGACGGAAAATAAAATAATTATTTTCCTCCTACTCGATTATAAAATTTTATGTTACTAGGAAAACTATTTTTAGAGTTAGAATAAAGAGGTAAAGATATATGATTGATATATTAATAAATCAAGTAGATGAACATAATGAAAGTAATATCCTAGCAACTCAAGAATTTAATCCAAGTGTAGTTTATTTCATAAAAGATAAAGATTCAGAAGAAAAAATGAAAACACTTAGATTATATTATGAAAAAAATTTTAGAAAAATTAAAATTAAAGAATTTTTTATTGAAGAAGGACATAAAGAAGAGTTAGAAAAAATAATAAAAAGCACGAAAGAGAAAAATATTTTAATTAATTTAACAGGAGGAAAAAGAATAAATTCTTTAATTTTGTTAGATTTGTGTATAAAAGAAAAGCTTACAGCTTTATATATAAATATTAAGAAACAAATTATGTATGAATTTAAAGAGAATATAGTAATATATGAAAAAACTTTTGAAGATTTAGAGATTGATGATATTGTTAAGGCTTCAGGAGGAAAAATTGTTGAAGATTCTTCAGAATTATGTAATAAAAAGGATTTAATTTACTTTGCAGAAAAAATATCCAATAATTTAGAGTTATGGCATAAGTATAAACAACAATTATATGAATCAAGTATATTTGAACATGATAGTAATGAAACACAAAGAATATATATTCATACTCAATTTTTAGAATATGAAGAAATTAATTTATTAGATAAAATATTATCTAAATTTAAAGAAATGAATGAGATTAGTTATAGGAAAGAAAATGATAAAATAACTGTTAATTTTAATAATGACTATTTAAAAGCCTTTATATTTAAAAGTGGAACATGGTTAGAAATAGAAACAAATAAATTAATTAATAGTATTGAAGAGGTAGATGAAGCTAAAAATGGAGTAATGTTTTTATGGAATGATGGAAATCAATCTGTTAGAAATGAACTTGATGTTGTTGCGGTAAAAGATTCAGTTCCAATTTTTATTTCTTGTAAAGATAGTGATAAATATAATGAAATGGCATTAAACGAATTAAATGTATATGCTGCTAAATTTGGAGGAGAAAATTCTTATAAAATATTAGTGGCAACAAAAGAACCAATCAAATCTCCAGTAAGAACAAGAGCAAAGGAAATGGGGATTCATTTGATTATTTTTGATGGAAACGAAGAAAAATTCATTAAAGAAATTAAGAGTATAATAAATAACTAAAGTGCAAAGCACTTTAGTTAAATTTTTCTCCTATTTTTTCCCCCATAATAACTTTTGTTTCAAAGCCAAAGGATGATTGGATAAGTATATCATCATCTATATTTACTGTATTAGGTTTAAAGAAAAGAATAGTAGTAGAACCACCAAACTTAAAATATGACTTTTCATCACCTTTAGAGACTTTTTTATTAGGTACATAACTTTGAACTATAGATCCAACGCAAGTTGCACCTACTTCCATAAGAATTACATCACCAAAATTTTCAGAGTGAAAAATAGACCATTCACGTTTGTTTTGGCAGTATAATTTAGGAACTCTTTCTAAAGCAGTAGGGTTAACTGAATAATAATTTCCTTTAACTATATTTGATTTTTCAGGAATACCATTATCGATAAAGTGTAGTCTATGATAGTCTATTGGACATAATCTTAAAACTAGACAAGTTCCACCGGCGTATTCATTTGCAATAGGATTATCTTCTAATAATTCAGATAGGCTATAAGTAATACCTTTTACTTGTATTAAAGAATTTATATCAATATTAGTATAAGCTAACAAACGTCCATCACCAGGAGATATTAAGATATTTTTATCTTTATTAATAGGTCTAGCTTCTGGAATAAGTTTTCTGATGAAAAAATCATTAAAACTTTTGAAATCAGAAGGATCATTAGTAAATATATCAGTATCAATATTAAAGTTTTTAATAAATGAGTTAATTTTTTTAGTACTAAATTTACTATCGCAATAATTACCATATAATTTGGAAAAAAGTTTTCTTTTTATAAATAATTCAACAAAGCTTTTACCTATTGGTGACTCATAAGCCCATTTTATGTACTTTCCACCAGCAACATTCTCAGTATCATATTTATTTGTTTTTCTATTATAAATTTGTATCATAAGTTTACCTCATATTAATTATTGTAATTAAGAAAAATATTATTATAAGTAAAAATACAATAATATTCTTATAATATATTAACATATTTTCTTTTAATAGTTTATTAACATTAATATAATAGAAAAATTATTTGAAAGTATAAACTTAAAACTATAGAATAATTCATAGGAAGTAGTTTGTTAAATTGTGGAGGATAATATGAGCTTAGAAATAAAAATAATAAATGCAACTATAGATATTTTTAGAGAAAAAGGCGTTAAATTTACCATGGACGATATTGCTAATAAATTAGGAGTTAGTAAAAGAACACTTTATGAAAATATAGATAGTAAAGAAACATTATTAAGCTTATTAGTTGACGAGGTATTTGATTCAATTAAGCATCAAGGACAGGAAATAATTGAAGATGATAGTATAGAGGATTTAGAAAAGTTAAAGCGATTATTAACAATAATTCCAACTTCATATAATACTATTGATTATACAAAGATACACGAAATAAAGAAGTTTTATCCTAATATTTATGAAAAAATAATTAATAGGTTAGATATATGCTGGAAACCAACAGAATTACTAATAAATAAATGTATTGAAGCTGGATTAATTAAAAAAGTAAATTTATCTCTTATGAAGAGCATTTTAATTGGTAGTATTAGAATTTTGATTGAAGATAATAATTTACATAAGGAAAACTTAGAGTATAAAGCCACTATGAAAAATATTGTAGATATAATGTTTGATGGTTTAGTAATTAAATAAAAGAGCCAGTAATACTGGCTCTTTTATTATCTTTTATTATTCACCGAATTTTTCTAAGAATTCATCATATGTCATAGTTCTATCAAAGATAGATCCATCATCATTTACTCTTATAATTCTATTTGCAACTGTTTGAACGAATTGGTGGTCATGAGAAG
>JAFADP010000187.1 GCA_023424785.1 Bacillota bacterium | reverse complement strand
TATGGCAATATATTTTTATAAAATTAACGATGAATATGGTTGTTTTTCAAATTTTGCACATTATGATTTTGAATTAGACGGAAAAAGGTGGATGACTAGTGAACATTACTTTCAGGCACAAAAATTTTGTGGAACTGAATATGAAGAAATAATCCGCTTACTTGATAATCCAATGAAAGCAGCAGAGATGGGAAGAAATAGAGATTTGCCATTGAGAGAAGATTGGGAGCAAGTAAAAGATGATATTATGCGAAAGGCCGTATATGCAAAATTTTCACAGAATAAGGAAATTAGAGATGTTCTAATATCTACTGGTAAGGAAACTATTATTGAAAAGACAACTAATGATTATTATTGGGGATGTGGAAAGGATGGTTCTGGGAAAAATAAGTTGGGAATTATTTTGATGGAAGTAAGAGAAGAATTATCATCTTTTTAATTAGGGTTATATTTTAGGACTTACAACTCCTTAAATCCATTTTTAAAAAATAAATCTATCTCCTACATATCATTCACTTCGTGAACAGATAGGAGATAGATTTTTTTAGTCTATAAGAAAGATGATCCAGTAAGTCTTTATTAAACTTTCATAATGCAATAGTTTCTACTGGAGCAATATTAATAACAGTAGATTTGTCAAGAAAATTAGTAGATACAATGCTTGACGGAGGAGTAAGTATTGATGATGCTCTAGAACAATATATTGATTCTGTTAAGTAGATGGCGAAAAGTGATAAGGATAAGAAAAAGGTTAAAGATGAGACTGCTGGCAGAGATACTGAAGCTGATATACCAGATAATCCTTCAAGTTTACAAAGAGAAGTTGAAAAAGGAAGAGCTCCTAAAGAAGTAGATAGAGTAGATAAGCCACATGTTAAAGGGCAAAAACCACATGTTCATTTTAAAGATAAAACGTCATTAAATAATGATGGTACAGTACATGATAAGCATAAGGGGATTCCTAATGTAAGCAATAAAGTAAGAAAGTAGTTAGAAAGTCATGGATGGAGAGTGAATAATTAAGTTATGAAAGTTTATGGATATAAAAAAAATAGTGATGATTTATTGGAATTAGAAGAAGTTTCATTTGAATGTGATATAGAAGAAATAGATGAAATGATTAGGTTTTTCCAATATGTAAAAGAAGAGCATAGCAAGGTTAGATTAGAAACAGAATTTTGCCATTCACATTTACGTGATTGGAAAGATTCGTGGAAAAAAGATTCAACAGATATAATAGTAGTTACAAATTTTAACTCTGAGGAAATTGATTAATATTAATTTTTAATGCATTATTAAACCTCAATCAGGGGCGAGCTCTACCTTCGGAGACACCATAAGAGTACAGTAAATTTTCAGTGGAAATCATTAAGTCATATTCGTAAGAATATAGCTTATTTCAGAAATATGAATATTTACAAGTGTTGAAGTAATATATGCAATAATTATTCAAGATGCATTAATGAAGTAACTTGATGAAGATGGAAGGAGATATAAATGCTAGAGTTTCTATATGAAGATTCAAATAACAATTCCGAGTTTATAAATCAAATGATAGAGTATATTGATAATATGATAGGTAATATTTATTGGATAATATCTGATTTGGATATTATAGCCAATGATAGAGAAGACTTCATTACCAATAAACCTATGTTTAGCGAGAAAGTGTTTAATTTTGAAAATTTAGTAGAAAGGGAAAATGGTGTATATATAAACACCAAAGAATTATCTGAAATAATATTTGAGACTAGGACTATTCGAAAGGCAGCGCTAGCATGTTATAAAAATGATAGTCCTAAACTTAAAGAATATATTCCGCTAGTAGAAAGTAATTTAGATAAAATTAAAAGTACACATGCTATATTGGAAATAAGAATTTTAGATGGTGATTTAATATTTATAATAGGTAATAATGGTATAAATCTAGAATCTATAAAAAGTAAATTTAATATGTATTCTAAATAAAACTAGATGAAAAAATATATTTTAATTAAGGCATTTTAGAGGGATAAGGAAGTGAACAGAATGACATTATTACAAGAATGTATTGAAGCATTAAAAGAAAAATCAGATCTATTCAAGAATTGGATGAAATAAAAAATACAGAGTTATATATTATTTGGAATGAGGTGGATTTGCGGACATATTGTATAACAAGGAGATGTTTAAAATCTATGTTTAATATACATGATAATGAGATAATATCATATGAAGTATGTTTAAAAGATGAAAAAATTATTATACATTCTAAAAATAGTTATTCAAATTTAAATGAGTATGTAGATATTATATTTTATAATGTTTTAGGTCATTTTTTTGAAAATCAATTAAGTAATAGTATTATATTTGATATATGTAAATACGATATTAATAAATTTATTCAAGATAATAATCATCTTTTAGATAAAAGAAAAAAGTATTGTTGGCCAATAGATTATAATAATATTGAAGAATTACTAAGCAAGTTAGAAAAAGAGAATTATTATTATTATATAATATCATCATCATATGGTTTAGATGGATGGGTTTTAGCAAAAAAAGTTGAATTAGTAAAAGGTAATTAATAAATACAGACTTTTTTAGATGTTAAATTTATATAGATAGGTTATAATAATAACTAATAGTAGTGTTTTGTAAAGGAGAATTATAAGCATATGAAAAGATTTAAGACAACAGGTCTTTGTAATCCTCAAAAACATTATATGGTTAATATTGATGATAAGATAGAAAAAATAAAAAAGTTAATTGAAAATGAAGATTACTTTATAATAAATAGACCAAGGCAGTATGGAAAAACAACATCATTAGCAACTTTGAAGAGGGAGTTATTGGAGAAATATTTAGTTATAAGTATAAGTTTTGAAGGAACAGATGATGAGAGTTTTGAAAATACAAAAAACTTTTGCAAAATGTTTATAGGATTAATTTCAGAAAAGTTAGAGTTTATTGATGAAGAATTAAATGAAAAATTATTGACTTTAAGTAAAGATATAGATAGTTTGCATATGCTATCAAGGGTAATATCAAAGTTTATAAAGGAATGTAATAAAGAAGTAATTCTTATAATAGATGAAGTAGATAAAAGTTCAAATAATCAATTGTTTCTAAATTTTCTTGGAATGCTTAGAAATAAATACTTACAAAGAGAAGATGGAGAAGGATTTACTTTTAAATCTGTAATACTAGCAGGTGTTTATGATGTTAAAAATTTAAAGCTTAAGTTAAGAACAGATGAAGAAAGAAAATATAATTCTCCATGGAATATAGCAGTACCTTTTAATATAGATATGAGTTTGCATCAACATGGAATAGAAGAAATGCTTAATGAGTATGCTTTAGATAGAAAATTAAATTTTAACATATCAAAGGCAGCAGAATTTATATATTTTTATACAAGTGGGTACCCATTTTTAGTAAGTAGATTATGCCAAATAATAGATGAAGACTTAAATAGAGTATGGACTGAAGAATCTATGATAAAGTCAGTAAAAGTTCTTCTTTCAGAAAGTAATACCTTATTTGATGATTTAATTAAAAATGTAGAAAATAATGATGAATTAAAGGAATATATATATAATATTATAATAAATGGAACAATCATTACTTTTAATATAGATAATCCTATTATTAATTTAGGAGTTACTTTTGGATATTTTAAAAATGTGAATGGAAAAGTTAAAATATCTAATAGAATATTTGAACAACGTTTATATAATTATTATATATCCAATATTGAAAAGAAAGTGAATATGACAGGATACAATATAAGGTCAGCTTTCATTGAAGAAGATGGATTAAATATTGAAAAAATTCTACTAAGGTTTCAGCAGTTTATGAAAGAGGAATATTCTTCGAAAAATGCAGATTTTCTAGAAAGCCATGGAAGAATGTTATTTTTATCATTTGTTTAAAAAATTAATAATATCTTCAAGATCTTAAGATTTTTCTAAGTAAAGCCATGACTAAGAAGCATGGCTTTTTTAGATTTTTATCTCATGTCTAGCCGTTGTAACACTCCCTTGCTCTATAGAATTAATATTTAATAAATACAGACTTTTTTAGATGTTAATTATATATATATAGGTTATAATAATAATTAATAGTAGTGTTTAGCAATAGAAAATTAATGTAAATGGACATGATAGAAGATATATTTTACTGTGTAAGGAGTTTAAGTGTGAATAGAGAAGATTTTATTAAAAAAATTGGAGAATATAATGAGATTATAGCTTTATGTCAATTTGGAAGCTATGGAACAGAAATGTGGATAAAGGATAAAAGTGATATTGATTTACTTATTGTAGTTGGTCCTAAAGTTACTTTTTTAGATACACTTAATATTGAAGATAACATAAAAACAATTGCTAGAGAGTTTTATAAATATGATAATATTCATTTAACATTTATATTATTTAAGGATTTTGCAAACAAATTTGCACGTATTGCAGTAGATAGTGATAATAAATATATTTTAAATGAAGAAAGATGGTATGATTTTAATCATTATGTTTTAAAAGCTGCAAGAAATAATGAAAAATTAGAGAGAACTTTAAAAATAGATGAGCAATATAGTTATTTTGGAGGTATTATTGATGAGTCCTTATTATAGATATAAGAAAGAAAAATTTATGGAAAAGTATCAAAATGCGTATGATAATTTAGAAGATCTTAAAGAAGCCATAACTGAATACAAAAAAAATAATAGTAGAATTATAAAAAGGGCTATGTTTGCATTTTTTCAAGATTTTTCTGAATATATAATTGATATGTGTGAAAGTTATATAATAATTAATGATGGTAAGCTTAAAAGTACAACTTCAGCCACTGGACTTATTGAAAGTGCATATGATATGGGATTTTTTGATGAAAAACTTAAAGCATATCTTATTATGGCTGTAAAGTTGAGAAATAGATACACTCATGATTATTACTTAAGAGAAGATAGCGAAAAATTAATAGAAGAGTTTTGCTTTAATAAACTAGCATATTTAAATATTTTTTTAGAGCAAAGTAAGGACAAGGTTATTTTGAGATATAAAGAAAAATAGTAATACTTGTCTCAGATAATTTACTTTAATAAAATTTTCAAGAGTTTAAAATTTTTCTAAGTAAAGCCATGCCTAAGAAGTATGGCTTTTTTAGATTTTTATCTCATGTCTAGCCGTTGGTTAACTCAGCTAAATTCAGTAGGAGATAAAAACTCCTACTGAATAAGTTTCGTTTTACAATCATTATAACAAAAATTAGGTTACTGTTCAAAAATAAAGTAAAACATTAATTTTTTAGAGAAAATTT
>JAFADP010000070.1 GCA_023424785.1 Bacillota bacterium | reverse complement strand
TGATTATCTAAGTTTAATTGAGTTAATGCAGATATATATATTTTAAACTTATTTTCATCTGGAACAGCATTTGTTAATAATGGATTTAATCCATGAATTCCTTCAACTAATATTACTCCATTACTTGGCAAAGATATTCTTTCCCCATGCCACTCTCTTTCTCCAGTTTTAAAGTTATAACTTGGTAGTTCTATTGTGTTTCCTTTTAATAATTCATTTAAATGTTCATTAAATAATTTTAAATCTATAGATTTAATTGATTCAAAATCATAATTTCCATTTTCATCTCTTGGAGAATCTGATCTATTTACAAAGTAATCATCTAAAGATATTTTTATAGGTATGGAGCCATTTACCCTTAATTGAACTCCTAATCTATTTACAAAAGTTGTTTTTCCTGATGATGATGGTCCTGCAATTAAAACAAGCTTTATATAATCTTTATTAGATATATTATCTGCAATATATGCTATTTTCTTTTCATGTAAGGCTTCAGATACTAAAACTATATCTGTTATTTCATCATTTAATATTCTTTCATTTAATCTTCCTACATCTCCTACCCCCAAAACATTTATCCACTCTTCAGTTTCATAAAATATTTTTTCTAATGCCTTTTGTGCTTTAAATTCAGGTAACTCTCTAATATTATCTTCTCTTGGATGTCTTAAAATAAATCCATGTGCATATAATATTAAATCAAAAGCTTTTATTATTCCTGTTGAATAAGCCATTTCTCCATAAAAATAATCATATCTTCCATCTAACTCATACAGACTTACTTTATCAAGCTTTAATTGGCTCAATAATCTTATCTTATCCTCCATACCATAATCTCTAAAAATATTTATGGCCTTTTCTTTAGATACTGTAATTTTAGTTATGGGTATATCCCTTTTTATTATAACTTGCATTTCTTTCTTTATATCTTCAATATCTTTTTTTGTTAATGCCTTATCCTTATATACTTCTCCAAAAATACCTTTAGAAATAGAATGCTGTATATTTATAGTTGCTTCAGGAAATAAATCTAAAGTGGCTTTTATAAAAATAAATTGAAGGGTTCTTGAGTAAACTTTCCACCCTATAGTACTACTTGCATCTATTACACTTAAAGTTCCATCACAAGGCACTTCTTTATCTAGTTCATAATAATTTCCTTCTAATTTACACAATATAATTTCATCATTTTTATAATATTTATCTACTATTTCTTTAAATTTAATACCCTTCTTTACTTCTATAATTTTATCTTTATCTAAAATTATTTTTAATTTATCCACTTTTATATCACCTCTCATATAGTATTTTCATTTAATTATATATTATTTGTAAAGCTTATAAACCTCATTTTATCTAGAATAATTAATAATATTTTTGTGAATATTATGTATATAAGTGAGGTGTTTTTATGTTTATAGTCTTTATAAGAACAGTATTATTATATGCTCTAGTAATTTTAACAATGAGATTAATGGGAAAGCGACAAATAGGTGAACTACAACCATATGAATTTGTTATCACAATAATGATTTCAGATTTAGCTGCATTACCAATGCAAGATTCTAGATATCCGTTACTACTTGGAATAGTTCCAATAGTAACTTTACTTTTATTAAAAACTCTTTTATCATTCATACAATTAAAATGGCAATATGCCCGAAAAATAGTTGATGGAGAACCTACACTATTAATATACAATAACAAAATTAATTATAATGCCCTAAAAAAACAACAAATTAATTTAGATGAACTTATGGAAGAACTAAGATTGCTAGGATACTTTGATTTAAATAATATAGAATTTGCTGTATTAGAGAACAATGGTAAAATATCCATACTACCAAGTAATCAATCTTCATCAAGTAGTTCATCCTCTTCAAGTAGTAATCAAGGTTCTTCATCAAAACAAAAACCTGTTTTACCTAAAATTTTAGTTAGTGATGGTAAAGTGAACAAGAATTCTCTTACTTCTATAGGAAAAGACGAAGCATGGATTAAAAATGTACTTAAAAATCATAAAATTAACTCTATGGATGAAGTACTAATTGCTATGTATGATACTACAGGCAATTTTAAATTTCAACTATATAATGAAACTACTCAGGAGGATAAAAAATGAAAAACATAATAGCTTCTATTCTAATATTCTTAGCTGTTTTAGGAGTTGTTACATATTTTAATTCTTCATTAATTAATTTATGTGATAAAATTCAAACTGATACTAAAACAATTCATGCATATATTGAAAATGAAGATTGGGAAGATGCATATAATGAATCTCAGAAACTTTCAAAAGATATTAATAAACATAATTTTGTATTATCAATGTATGTAAATCATAAGGACTTTGATGATATTCTAGATGAATCAATAGAATTATGTTTATATGTACAAGATAAAGATCCTACTGAAAGCTTAATTGCTTTATATACACTAAAAAATTCCGCTAACAACATGCAAAAATTACATAAACCAAGTATTGAAAATATTTTTTAAAAAAAGTAGTTGATGAATAAAACCAAATTTCATCAACTACTCTTAACATTATTCCTCTGCTACAGCTTCTACTACATTTAGTTTTGCTGCCCTTGATGATGGTATTAAGCCTGCAATTATAGAAATAATAACTGTTATTCCAATAGCTATTAATATATTATTAGCTGTTATAGGTATAATTAATCCTTTTAACTTCGTTATTGTTTCATTAACTATATATATTCCCAAAGCACCCATTCCACTTCCAAGAATACCTCCAGCAATGCCTAGGAAAATAGATTGTAAAATAAAAATCCATCTAATGTTATTTTTTGATCCTCCAACAGATCTCATAACTCCTATCATTTTCTTCTTTTCTTGAAGTATCATTGTCATAGTATTAATTAACCCTAAAGCTGAAACAATTAAAACTATTATTCCTGCTATAGAAAGTATTCCTTTTAAAACTCCTCCTATAATATCTAACATTGAACTTACAGCACTTAAACTTTCAGTTATATACTCAAATTTACTAGTTATTTCATTACTTAATAACTCCACATCTTGTCCGTCTTTTGCATATGCATAAGCCATGCTATATCCATATTCCTCAATATAATTCTCTGAATCTGAATAATATGCTACTAATGGCTCTAACTTTTTACTACTCATCATTATTAATTGATTATAACTCATATCTTTTTTTAGAATTCCCTTTATTTTACCTTTAACTTCTAATGGTTCCTTTACTACAAATCCATCAATAGCTGGGTATTCAACTTTAAGTATTATTTCTTTATTAATTGCTTCATTAGCATTATCAAAACCTAACTTTTTTAATATTGATTCTCCTATTATAATATCTTCATCTTCATTTATAAGACTGCTTCCTACTTCTATATCATCTGAAAAATCATGCTTATATTTAAAATCAATACCTATAGCAGTATAACTTTTATCAATATAATCTTCATTTTCTAACTTTATACCAGATATATTTCCAGTTAAAGTAGCCATTACATTATCAATGCCTTTAATTTTTGATATTTCCTCTAATTCTTTATCAGTTATTTTCTTAAAGTTGTCCTCTTTTTCTACTTCTTCCCCTTCTTTCTTTAAGTCTACAACAGAATTATCATTAACTGATACAGTAATATAACTTGTAGTATTATCTTGAGCCTTTTCTGGATAAATATATATTTCACTCATATCCCCAAAACTTTCTAATAGCTTTTTATTTTCATTTATTATTGCATCACCTACTCCAGTTAAACCTACAATTAAAAGCGTACCAATTGATATTGCTATTATAGTTAAAATACTTCTAAACTTTCTATTTGTTAAATCTTTAAATGCTACATTTACCTTATCTAAAAACTTCATACCTATCCTCCTATTTTCTAATAGCCTCAATTGGATCTAACTTCGATGCCATATTGGCTGGAAATATTCCAGAAATTAATGCTAATATACTTGCCCCTAATAATATTAATAATATCCATATACCAGGTAATCCTATACTAATAGCTAAACTTAATCCATTAGATTCTATATAAGCATTAACACCAAATTCTATTAATTTATTTATTCCTAAAGCTAATATAATTCCAACGCTACCACCAATAAATCCTATTAATGAAGATTGTACTAAAAATATAGTTCTTATTGCTCCACTATCTGCTCCAATAGCCTTCATAATTCCAATATTCTTTCTTCTTTCAGTTACTGCCATTGACATAGTATTTACTATTCCTATGGATGCTACTATAAATACTATTATTCCTAAAATAACAAATGCTAAATTTATTGAAGATATAACATCATTTACTGATTTTGCTGACTCTTTATTAGAACTATATAAGTAATCTAAATCTTTAATATAATTACATACACTTTCTACATTGGATATATTATT
>JAFADP010000050.1 GCA_023424785.1 Bacillota bacterium | reverse complement strand
CCCTTAGAACCATAAGAAACTATCTTAGCTAATGGTTTAACGCCTAATTCTTTAGCCTTTTCAGCACTCATTATTACGAAAGCTGCAGCTCCGTCATTAATTCCAGAAGCATTACCAGCTGTTACAGTACCATCTTTAATAAAACATGGCTTTAATTTTCCTAAAGTCTCAACTGTTGTTCCGAATCTTGGGAATTCATCTGTATCAAATACTTTTGGTTCTCCCTTTCTTTGAGGTATAACAACAGGAACTATTTCATCCTTAAATCTACCTTCTTTTATAGCCTTTTCTGCTTTTTGTTGAGAAGCTGCTGCAAAAGCATCTTGTTCTTCTCTTGTTAAGTTCCATTCTTTAGCTATATTTTCGGCTGTAACTCCCATGTGGTAATCATTGAATGCATCCCAAAGAGCATCGTTGATCATAGCATCAACCATCTTTCCGTCTCCCATTCTTTGTCCCCATCTAGCACCTTTTAATAAATATGGTGCAGCAGACATGTTTTCCATACCACCAGCTACTACTATATCAGCATCTTCAGCTTTAATCATTTGAGCAGCTAAAGCTACTGCTCTTAACCCTGATCCACATACCTTATTTATTGTCATTGCAGAAACTTCATTTGGTAAACCAGCTTTTAAAGTTGCTTGTCTTGCAACATTTTGTCCAAGACCAGCTTGAATAACATTACCCATTACTACTTCTTCTACCATTTCTGGCTTTATTCCAGCTCTCTTAACAGCTTCCTTAATTACTATTGCTCCTAATTCAGCTGCTGGTACATCTTTAAGTGAACCACCAAATGAACCAAGTGCTGTTCTAGTTGCACTTGCAATAACTACTTCTCTCATTATAAAACCCCCTAAAAATTAGCTTATACTCACCTTTTATCTTTGTTAAACTATTAACATAACTTAATTATACCATTTATACGTTTTTTTTCAATAGATTTTGTTAAAAAATAGTCAAACTATCTATTAAATTCCTCTACTTCTTTTTCACTTAAATTTAAATATTTCATAATAGCATCACAAATTCTTTCAGATGCTTTTCCATCTCCATAAGGATTTACTGCCTTACTCATTTTTTCATAAGCTTCTTTACTATTTATTAAAAGATTTGCTTCTTCTACTATTTTTTCTGTATCAGTACCAACTAACTTTACTGTTCCATATTCAACAGCCTCTGGTCTCTCTGTTACATCTCTTAAAACTAATACCGGCTTTCCAAGATGTGGTGCTTCCTCTTGTAATCCACCTGAATCTGTCATTACCATAAAGCACTTATTAATTAAGTTATGTGTTTCCTTAGTATCTAATGGATTTAATAGATGTATCCTTTCCTTATTTCCTAATCTTTCATTTACTACATCTTTTACGACAGGATTTAAATGTACAAGATATACTAACTCAACATCTTTATTTTCATCTACTATTCTATTTAATGCTGTGCATATATTTTCTATACCTTGCCCCCAATTTTCTCTTCTATGTGCAGTAATCATAATAACTTTTCTATTCTTAAAATCTATTTTATTTAATTCATCATTTTCAAATATGTAATTATCTTCAACGGTATGAAGCATTGCATCAATTACTGTATTTCCAGTTATATATATTGAACTTGGTTCTACTCCTTCTCTAAGCAAATTACTTTTTGCTCCTTTTGTAGGCGAAAAGTTTAAATCTGCTATTGCAGCAGTAAGTTTTCTATTCATTTCTTCTGGAAATGGAAAGTACTTATCAAAGGTTCTTAATCCTGCTTCTACATGACCAACTCTTATTTGTTGATAATATGCTGCAAGTGCTGCTGAAAATGTTGTTGTAGTATCTCCATGAACTAATATCATATCAGGCTTTTCTTCTTGGAATATTAATTCTAGCCCTTCTAATACCCTATTTGTAATACCAGTTAAACTTTGTCTATTCTTCATTATATTTAAATCAAAATCTGGCTTTATATCAAATAGCTCTAATACTTGATCTAACATTTCTCTATGTTGAGCTGTTACACAAATCTTTGACTCTATTCCTTCTCTTTTTTCTAAAGCTTTCACCAAAGGTGCCATCTTTATAGCTTCTGGTCTAGTTCCAAATATAGTTATAATTTTTTTCAAATATCTTACCTCCTAATTAATATAATTTATATACTTAACTCTATTATATACTTATAAAAAAGTATCTCAAATATTTTTATATGTTATTTATAATAATAAAAAAAAACTGATTTCTGTTAAATACAGAAATCAGCTTAAATTTAATTATCTTTCTTAAAGTGTTCCAAATAATCTATCTCCAGCATCACCTAAACCTGGAACTATGTATCCATGTTCATTTAACTTTTCATCTATTGCTCCTACATATACATCAACATCTGGATGAGCTTCTTGAAGCGCCTTAATTCCTTCTGGAGAAGAAATTAAACAAGCAAATCTTAACTTTTTAGCTCCTCTTTCTTTTAACATTGTTAATGCATCTATAGCCGAACCACCTGTTGCTAACATTGGATCAACAACAACAACTTCTCTTTCTTCTATATCTTTTGGTAACTTACAGAAATATTCTACTGGCTTAAGTGTTTCCTCATCTCTATATAGACCTATATGCCCAATCTTAGCAGATGGCATTATCTTTAACATACCTTCAACCATTCCAAGACCTGCTCTTAATATAGGAACTATAGCAACTTTTTTTCCTTTTAGCATTTTACAAGTTGCAGTACATATTGGTGTTTCTATTTCTACATCTTCAAGTTGAAAATCTCTTGTAACCTCATAAGCCATTAACATTGCTACTTCGTTAACTAACTCTTTAAAATCTTTAGTACTTGTATCCTTTTTTCTTATGATAGATAATTTATGAATTATTAATGGATGATTCATTTCAAATATTCTGCTCATTTTTTTCTCCTCTATAAGCTTATTTATTGTATTTTCTTTCTATTTCTGTTATTTTTTCAAGTCTTCTTACGTGTCTATCTCCTTCAAAAGACGAATTTAAGAAAGTTTTTACTATATCTATAGCAAGACCTGGTCCTACAACTCTCTCTCCCATTGTTAAGATATTAGCATCATTGTGTTCTCTTGTTGCATGAGCACTAAATGTATCTGAACATAATGCTGCTCTTATTCCAGGAACTTTATTGGCAGCTATTCCAATGCCTATACCTGTTCCACATATTAATATTCCAAAATCAAACTCTTTATTTGCAACTGCTTCTGCTACTGGAAGTGCATAATCAGCATAATCACAAGATTCTATAGAGTTAGTTCCAAAATCCTTAAATTCATATCCTGCACTTTCTAAGTATTTTACTACTTCTTTCTTTAAATTAATTCCACCATGATCGCATCCTACTGCTATTTTCATAATATTACCTCCTATTTAAACACTAATTATGTCATATCCTGCAGCTTTTTTTAATCTATTCATTACCGCAATTCCAAGACCTTTTTCTTCAAAAGCTTCTGAAAGTATTACATCTACACCTTTGTCGTCAAAACTTCTTAATGCTTCAAATAAATTTTGTGCTACAGTACACAAATCATTTTTGCTACCTAGAATTATAACTTGACTTTCTTTATATAATGCACTATTTTCTTTTGAAGCAAGTACACCTACTTTTTTGCCTTGTTCTATATAATTTTGTATCATTTCATTAATTTTTTCAACTACTTTTTCATTTCTATCATCATTGGATGATATAATTGTAACCTTTGCTTTAGGTGCATAATGCCTATACTTCATCCCCGGTGCTTTTGGCTTTAAATCTTTTGTTGGCTTAGATAATATTGCTTTATCTATATCTATTCTACTATCTATTTCTCTTAACATTTCTAATGTTATTCCACCTGGCCTTAATATCATTGGAGGATCAACTGTACAATCCACTATTGTTGATTCAACTCCTACAATACTTTTATGTCCTCCTAATATAAAATCCACTCTTCCTTCTAAGTCTTCTACACATCTTTCAACATCAGTTGGACTAGGTCTTCCACTTATATTAGCAGATGGAGCAGCAATTGGAACTCCTGATAATTCTATTAATTTTAATGCTATGGACTCACTTGGCATTCTAACCCCAACAGTATTAAGATTAGCACTTGTTGTATTTGGTATAATATCTTTTTTCTTTAAAATAATAGTTAACGGTCCTGGCCAAAACTTATCCATCATTTTTTTAGCACTTTCAGGAATAGTTTCTATATATTTTTCTAAATTTTTATCCGCCACATGAATTATTAATGGGTTATCTTGTGGTCTTCCTTTTGCTTCAAAAATTTTTTTAACCGCTTCCTCATCTAATGCATTTGCCCCTAATCCATATACAGTTTCAGTAGGGAAAGCAACTATTCCACCCTCTTTTATAACATTAGCTGCTTTTTTTATCAGAAAACTATCATTTTCAAAATCATTAATTATTTGTACTTCTGTTTTCAAATCAATCCCTTCCTTTATTAAACTAACGTCTGCCCTCTTGCTATTTTTATGTTTTGAATACATTCATCCGTATACATTGCTTTAACACAATTTTTATATATAGTATCTAATAGTAGGTATTTATTTAATCCTCCAAACCTTACAATTTGATAATATAATACTCCATCTTTATTAATTTTATTCAAATTACTCTCTAGGTTTGGATATTTCTTTAAAAAACCTTTAGTTATCGGCCTTAAACCTTTATTTCTTACTTTCATTGTAGTTATAAGAATAATATCCATAGTTGCTTCCATACCTTCAGTATGTACTAATATAACCTTATCACAAAGTATTAATCCATTACTCGTAAAAATTCCATTTTTAATATGTAGTTTATTGTTGCTACATTTATATCTTAATTCATAATAATTTAGTTTTACTATTATAGCAAAAATTATAAGTAATTCTAATGCTATAAGATATACTAAATAAAATAGAGATTTTACTTGTGTTAAATAAACTGAAAGGGGGAGTATTATAGCTAAAACTACCATTAATTTATAAAACCTCTTTAAAGATTTTTTTTCCATTTTAATAGCTTTATATATATCCATATAAATCCTCCAGCTAATATAAGAACCCTACACTTAAAAATGTAGGGCCCCCCTTTATTACATATCTGTATTTCCCATTTGCTTCATTTTTTCTGCTTGATCAGCAGTTATTAATGCATTAATAACTTCGTCCATGTCTCCATTTAAGAATGTTTCTAATTTATAAAGAGTTAATCCTATTCTATGGTCAGTTACTCTTCCTTGAGGGTAATTATAAGTTCTTATTCTTTCACTTCTATCACCAGTTCCAACCTGACTCTTTCTATCTTCTGCAATTCCAGCTGCTCTTTCTGCTTCTGCTTGTTCATAAAGTCTTGCTCTTAATATTTTTAATGCTTTTTCTTTATTTTTAAGTTGTGACTTTTCATCTTGACAAGAAACAACAAGTCCTGTTGGCAAGTGAGTCATTCTTACAGCTGAATCTGTTGTATTAACACATTGTCCACCGTTACCAGAAGCTCTAAATACATCTATCTTTAAGTCTTTTTCATTAATTTCAATATCAACATCATCAACTTCTGGAAGTACTGCTACTGTTGCTGTTGATGTATGAATTCTACCGCTTGATTCTGTATCAGGAACTCTTTGAACTCTATGTACTCCACTTTCATACTTTAACTTAGAATAAGCTCCACTTCCCTTAATCATAAATACAACTTCTTTTAAACCACCAATGTCAGTTTCATTTAAACTCATTATTTCTACTGACCATCTGTTATTTTCAGCGTATCTTGTGTACATTCTAAATAAATTTGATGCAAATAGTGCGGCTTCTTCACCACCTGCACCACCTCTAATTTCAACGAAAACATTCTTTTCATCGTTAGGATCTTTAGGTAATAATAAGATTTGAATTTCGTTATCTAATTCTTTTTCTCTATTACTTAAATCAGAAATTTCTTCTTGAAGCATTTCTTTCATTTCTTTATCGCTTTCTTCTTGAAGCATTTCTTTATTTGCCGCTAAATCTTCTACTACCTTCTTATATTCTCTATATGCTGTTACTATTATCTCTAATTCTGCATGCTCTTTACATAGCTTTCTCCATTCATTTTGATTAGCCATTATTGAAGGATCGCTTATTTTTACAGATAATTCATCATACTTATTTTCTATAAAAGCCAATTTATCTAATAACATACTATCACTCCGTATTTAAATTTTTCACATTTTTTTATTATATCATAGATATTTGGTCTTAATCAAGGAACAAACCTTCCAATTACAACTCTATCTAGTGATGCTAAGTCCTTAATGATTCTTACTTCTTTATAGCTATTTACCTTCATTAATTCACTTACTTCTTCACCTTGATCATGACCTATTTCAAATGCTAATATTCCATTTTTCTTTAGTACATTTTTGCTCTCTTCCACTATTCTTTCATAAAAATCTAATCCACTTTTTCCTCCGCTTAAAGCTGTCTTAGGTTCATAATCTTTAACATCATTCATAAGATTATCTATCTCTTCTTCTCTTATATATGGTGGATTAGAAACAATAATATCATATTGTTTTTTTAGCTTTATACTTTCATTAAGTAAATCACTTTTTATAAACTTAACTCTATCTTCTAAACAATTCCTTAAAATATTTTTCTTCGATATTTTCTCTGGAATATCATAGTAGTCAATTAAATCAACATTAATTTTCTTTCTGTAATATGCTAAAGATATTCCTATAGCACCACTTCCGCTACATAAATCACAAATATCTAATGATTCATCTTCATTAATCATTCTTAGAACTTCTTCTACCAAAACTTCAGTATCACTACGAGGAATTAGAACCCCCTTTTCCACATAAAAATCTAGACCCATAAAATCTATTTCTCCTAAAATATATCTTATAGGCATATATTCCATTCTTTTTGATATAAGCTCTAAAAATTCTTTTTTATTTTCTTCACTAACTATCTCATTATTATTTATCATTAAATAAAGCTTATCTTTACCTAATACCTTTCCTAAAAGTAATTGAGAATCTAATCTTGCCGTATCTATGTTTTTTTCTATAAGTCTTTGGGTTCCTAAATTTAATAATGATCCTATTGTATCATTCATAAATATACTCCTATTTATTATGCTTCTAAAATTTCTTCGTTATCTATACCTTCAGCTGCTCTTAATGAAGCTATTGCAACTTCTATTTGAGATGCATCTGGCTCTCTTGTAGTAAGTTCTTGAAGTTTTAATCCTGGATAAGCAATTAATTTAGATAATTTACTATTATTTTTACCAAGCCATCTTATAAGTTCGTATGTAACTCCTGAAACTACAGGTAATAACACGATTCTAAGTATTAATCTCTGTAAAAGTCCTCCCCATCCAGTAAAAGCAAAAACTATTATACTTACAAACATAGTTAAAAATAAAAAGTTTGTTCCGCATCTTGGATGAAATCTAGTAAACTTCTTAACATTCTCTACTGTTAATGGCATTTCATTCTCATAACAGAATATTGTTTTATGTTCTGCTCCATGGTATTGATATAATCTATTCATATCATCCATTTTTCCAACTATCCACATATAAGCTATTAATATACCTATTCTTATAACAGCCTCTATAAAATGCATTACTATGTTAGAACCAACTATGCCCTTAAAAAGTGATGCAATAAATGTTGGAAGCGCCATAAATAACAATACTGCCATTATTATTCCCATAAACATAGATAATCCAACTATTATATCATTTAGTTTATCTCCAAATTTATCTTCTAACCATTTTTCAAATTTTGAAGGCTCTGAATTATCATCTTCTTCAAAAAAGCTTGCTGAATAGTTTAATGCTTTCATACCTGATACTAATGATTCAATTAATATAAATATTCCTCTAATAAAGGGAATATTTAAAATTTTATATTTTTTTATTATTGATGTATTACTTTCTTTCTTTATTTCTATTTTTCCATTTGGTTTTCTAACAGCAATTGCAGTGCATTTAGCGCCCTTCATCATTACACCTTCTATAATTGCCTGACCACCCACATTACATTTTCTCAAGTTCTCATCCCCTTTTTTCTTCGTATTTATAAATCTTTTTCTTTATATTTAAAGTAACATGATCCACATAAAGATTCATATTCAATAGCATCATTATTATCTATTGCTATTTGATCTCCAGAAAAAACAAATTTATTATTTATCTTTCTTGCATTTAACAATGCCTTATTACCACATTTACATATAGTTTTCATTTCCTCAATACTATGAGCAATTAGTAATAACCTTGTGCTTCCTTCAAAACCATTCATTCTAAAATCAGTTCTTAACCCATAACATATAACAGGTATTTCTAATTTTACAGCCACTTCAAATAATTCATCAATTTGATGCGCTTTTAAAAATTGCACCTCATCTACTAGTATACAGTGTATTTGCTTCGTATTCTTAATATAGTTTTGAATTATTGAAAATACATTATCATTATCTTCTGTAAGTATATCTACTTTTCTCTCTACTCCAAGTCTTGATACAAGTTTATCATAACCTTTTGTATCAATCTTAGGTTTTAATAACAATACATTCATTCCTCTTTCTTCATAATTATAAGCAACTTGCATTAAATGAGTTGATTTTCCAGAATTCATTGCACCATATCTAAAATATAACTTACTCATTAAAAAATCTCCTTATATTTATAAAACTCTTCTTAAGTATAATTTTTATTATATCATTATATAATACTTATAATAAAGTATTTTTTATAATGTCATTTTATTGACTGTAATTATCTTGTATGCTATACTATAATAGCTATTTAGAGAGGTTTTTTATTTAAAAAATCTCCAACATGAAAGAGGTGAAAATGATGAAACAAGGCATACATCCAGAATATAACCATGAAGCAGTGGTTAAGTGTGCATGTGGAAATACTTTTACAACTGGTTCTGTTAAAGACGAACTAAAAGTAGAAATATGCTCTAAGTGCCACCCATTCTTCACAGGAAAACAAAAAATTGTTGACGTTGGTGGAAGAGTTGACAAGTTCAACAAGAGATTCAATCTTGGTCAAAAGTAATAAGAAAAATTTAGGGAAGATATTTTCTTCCCTTTTTCTTTACTATTTTTTATTTACTTCTGCTTTTTGATATACTTTTATAAATTCATCATTATTTTTAGTCTTTGAAAGAATATTTATAAGATTTTCAGTTATATTCTCTATATTACCATCTCTATACATTTGTTTTCTTAGTGCATATGCAACTTCTTTTTCTTCATCAGATAATAATAAGTCTTCTTTTCTTGTTCCAGATTTATAAATATCTATTGCAGGGAATATTCTTCTTTCTTGTAATCTTCTATCAAGATGAACTTCCATGTTCCCAGTTCCCTTAAATTCTTCAAAAATCATATCGTCCATTCTTGAACCCGTTTCAACAAGTGCTGTTGCTAATATAGTAAGGCTTCCACCATTTTCTATATTTCTTGCTGCACCAAAAAATCTCTTTGGCATTATTAAAGCAGATGGATCTAACCCTCCTGATAAAGTTCTTCCACTTGGAGTTACAGTTAAATTATATGCCCTTGATAATCTAGTTAAACTATCTAGTAATATAACAACATCTTTACCTTGTTCTACTATTCTTTTTGCTCTTTCTAAAACTATTTGTGATACTTTTGCATGATTTTGAGGTTCTTCATCAAATGTTGAATAAATTACTTCTCCATTTATGTTTCTTTGCATGTCAGTAACCTCTTCTGGTCTTTCATCTATTAATAATACAAGTAAAACAACTTCTGGATTATTCATTGAAATACTTTGTGCTATTTTTTTTAATAATGTTGTTTTACCTGCCTTAGGAGGTGCAACTATAACCCCTCTTTGGCCCTTTCCAATAGGACATATTATATCCATTAATCTAGATGATAAATCTGAAGAATTTGATGTCTCTAACTTTAATCTCTCTGTTGGATATATAGGTATAAGATTTTCAAAATTCCTTCTACCTATTGCATTTTCTGGTTTTTCTCCATTAACTCTTTCAACATAAAGTAAGGCCTTAAATTTCTCTCCTTCTTTAGCTTCTCTAACTTTACCTATTACTTCATCACCAGTTTTTAAATTAAATCTTCTTATTTGAGCTGGTGAAACATAAATATCCTCACTACTTGTAAGATAATTTTTACACCTTAAAAAACCAAAACTATTGTTTTCTAATATCTCTAGTATTCCTCTTGCATTATTAGAATCATTTATCATATTACTTAATTCTTGTTTTTTCTCTATTTTTTGTTGCTCATTTCTTACTAAAGAAGTTCCTTGTGATGTCTTTGGTGCTATTTTTTCTGTTAAAATAACTCCATTTTTATTAATACTATTAATTTTTAATTTTTTTATTTCTTCTATTAAATCTCCTTTTTTAAATTTGGATATATTTTTTATACCTAAATCTTTAGCTATATTTCTAAGCTCGACTAAGTTCATACTATCATATTGATTGTTTTCCAATTAGTACACCTCCAAAAATTTTATATGTAAAAAGTGAAATAAAATGAAATCTTGAAATGAAATAAGAAATGATAAAGATAATTACAGGATTAATTATTCTACCTCTACTTTAACAAATAATCTTCTATATCAAAAAAAGTTGCTCTAAAATCTCTATTCACTAAAAGCTTTTCTTCTGCCTTTTTTATATTATAACATAAACTTCTTTTATTTTTTAGATTTAATATTTTTAATACTTCTTCTTCATTCATACATTTATATTTTTTTAAAAATAAAAGTAATAAGTATTTATTTTCTCTTATTTTTAGCATTTCTATAAAATCTTCTTCTTTTATATTATAATAAGATACCAAACATTGTAGTAAACATATATATCTATAACTTAAATTCATAAATATCACCATCCTATCTATGAATTATTAACATTAATAATGTTTTTATACAGAAAAAATGTTCTTCTATATAAAAAGAAGAACATTTTTTCGTTTTATTTTAATTTTATACTTAAACTTAATTTTGTACTAAATGAAGGCTGTCCAACTATTCTCATCTCATATTCAATTTTTAAATCTCCACCTTCATTATTTATATTAACTTCTAAACTCTTAGTATTAATTTCTATTTCTAACATTCCATATGGAGTGTTATACAAGCACACTGAATCTTCTTTCTCATTAAATACCATCTTAGTAGAAGTTGTTCCTTCTCTCTCTAAAACAACTTCTTTATCTTTTATTGTAAGAGTTGTAGTTGTTCCTTTCATTCCAGATATCTCAGTTTCCTCATAAGTTGCCTTAAACCCATCTTCAACTTGTTCAAAATATCCTGGAGATATTACTTCTATCATTTCTTCACTTTCTATGCTTGAATTACTAATAATACTTATTACAGCTTCTTTATTCATATTTCCTCCGTATTTCTATTGAAGTAAATATTTTTGTATATATTCATCGCTTGCTGGTTTAACTTCTATACTATTATTAAAAGCTGTTCCATAAGCTCCAAATTTTACTTCTACTAATTCTTCATTTTTTCCCTTACCATATCTAGCTACTATTTCACTTATAAGTTTCTTATCTTTTTCTGTGTATTCTCCACATATTATTCCTGTTGGTCCATTAAATTTAGCTGCTAAGAATACTGTATCACTCTTATCTAAAAGAGATTTTATAGCATTTCCCTCATCTTTATTTCTAGTAACTATTAAAGTTGTACCATCTTCACTTATAAAGTGTCTTCCATAATTTAATAACTCTATCTCTTTCTTAGAAAGCTTATCATTCTTATCAAGAGCTTTTCTTAATCTTATAGAATAATTAGGTTCTGTAAGCTTACATCCCCCTGCTGGTGATGGATAATCTTTTATTCCATACTTTTCTGCTAACTCCATTTGCACTTTTCTGCTTCTTCCAGATATATTCATTAATTTACTTCTATCTACAAGTCCGTTCTTCTCCATTTCTGTAGGATCTAAATTTAATGCACATAGCGGTCTTAATATTTTATCAGAGAATCCAGATTCTTTTTTTACTATATTTAATGCTTGTTTATTTTGAGACATAGGTCTCTGATTTAATACCTCTCCAGTAATTATAAAGTCTGCATTAAACTCTTCTAATAATTTTCCTGCATAATTCATCATCATAGCATGACAATCTATACATGGATTCATATTTTTTCCTAAACCATGTTTTGGGTTCTTTACTAATTCAAAATGTTCTTTTGAAAAATCAATTACTTCAAGTTTTATTCCAATTTGTTTTGTCATTCTTATAGCATTATTCTCATTAAAGAAATATGATCTAAAACATATTCCTATTACTTCTATTCCTTGGTCTTTTATTAACTTTGCAGCTAAAATACTATCCAATCCACCAGAAATCATCGCTAGTGCTCTAGTCATTTATGTATCCTCCTAAAATTTTAATATCAAATTATAGTTTATGATTAATGTTAATATTTATCAAGTTTATTTTTTTATTTAAAATATATCCTTTATAACTTCTACTACCTTAAACTTAACTTTTACTTTATCTTCTGACTTATCTTCATTCTCTAGCTTATCTTTATTCTCTAGTTTATCTTTTTTTTCTTCTATTACTTTATCTAGCTCTTCTTTACTTTTATCTTCTTCAACTTTTCCCTTTGTAACATCAGTAAAACATAATGGAGGAAACATAACACACCACCAGTTATGTCCATTTCCATCTCCTATTATTACTCTAAATGCCTCATATTCACCTTGTGGTAAAGTTATATTTCCATAAGACTTCTCTGGAAAATTCTCTTTTCCTAACTCTGTAGTAACACCATAATTATAGCCATTTTCTTTTATTACTCTATTAGCTATATCTATTACTTCTTTTTCATTATCTTTTAATATTTTTCTTGAAGTTTCTAAAGAGTCTGAGTCTTTTAGATAAGGATCTAAATATTCTATTATTTCATTTTTAACTTTTATTTTTAATTCTTGATCTTCATCAGTATCACTATTAGCTAAAACATGAAATCTTATTAATACATCTTTTACATCTTCATATTTATATTCAATTTGCCTTGTAGAATATACAGTTTCATTAAGTGTACATCCGCCAAATATGTTTGTTAAAATTATCATAATTAATATACTTATTGTTCTTTTCATGGTAAAAACCCCCTTGTAGCTATTATTCTTGCCACAAAGAGACTTTTTATTCACTATTATATAGTTCTTGTTATAAAAACATCATTATAACTTTTTTTCATTTTATCGTAACATTGTTGAGCTTTAAACATATCATCAAAAAATGCAAATATAGTTGGTCCACTTCCACTCATAAGAGATCCTATAGCACCTAATTCTATCATTTCTTCTTTTATAGATATTAAGCTTCTATTTTTTTTCAAAGTTACATTCTCTAATAAATTTTTCATATTAGTTGCAACAAATCTTAAATCATCCTGTTCTAACTTTTTAATAATACTTTCAGCATCAGGATGAATTTTAGCTTTATTTAAATCAAACGCCTTATATACTTCCTTTGTAGATACACCAAAAGGTGGCTTAACTAATACTAAAATATGATTCTTAAAGGGTCTTAATTGAGTTAATTTTTCTCCGATTCCCTCACAAAGTGCTGTACCACCAGCTATACAATATGGAACATCTGCTCCTAACTCTAAACCAATCTTCATTAATTCCTTTTCTGACGCATTAACCTTAAATAACTTATTCATCATTTTTAGAACTGCAGCTGCATCAGTGCTTCCACCTGCTAAACCTGCTGCCACAGGAATGTTCTTCTTAATTACTATCTTTACACCTGAATTTATATTGTATTTAGCCATAAATAGCTTTGCTGCTTTATGCGCTATATTTCTTTCATCTATTGGAACATACTCCTTATTACAGCTTATCTCTATTCCTTTTTTTATTTTTTCTATACTAACTTCATCATATAAATCTATGTTTTGCATTATCATTTTTAGCAAATGATAGCCATCTTCTCTTTTTCCAACAACATCTAAAAGTATATTTATTTTAGCATAGGCCTTACACTCCATAACTTCATATCCTTTCTTAAGTTTATTAAAATAATTTTATCATAGCATTTATAAATAAAAAAGAACTATAGCTATAAATAAATTTAATTCTACTTATAACTATAGTTATTTTATTTTTATATACTAGCTAAATCACTTTTTATCTGATCTATCTTGTATGAATTTATTAAATTAAGTAAAGGCTTAAGATGCTCATAAAAAACTATTACTATATCACCGTCATTAGCATTTTTCATAGCTTCTTTAAATGCTTCTTGTTCATCTAAAATTACTTTAGAAAATTTATTATTGGAACATTTATCTACACCTTGCTTTATTAAATTAGCTATTTCTCCACTTCGTCTTCCTCGTCTATCTATATCCTCTTTTATATATATTTTATCCATATATTCTGCACATATTTTTCCTATATTTATTGCCATACTATCACTTCTATCCCCTGGCATTCCAACTACACCTAGTACTCTTTTATATTTTAAGTGTTTCAATGACTTTAGAACTGCTTTGTATCCTTCTATATTATGACCATAGTCTAATATAACTTTAACTCTATCTACATTATAAATATTAAATCTTCCACTATTATATTCTTCATCTAATTTAAATGTTTTTAATCCTCTTGAAATCATACAATAGTCTATACCTAATCCGACCAAAGCTCCACAAGCAGCCATTATATTTTCAACATTAAATTCTAATACACCATTTAATGTTATAGGAATACTTCTTATATCAATAACCTTATATATCCTATATTCATTTTCAACACATAAAAAATTATCTTTTATATAAATACCTATACCACCAGCATCAACATAAGATTCTACTAATTCATTTTCTCTATTCTTAGCAAATAATATTTTTCTTACTTTAATTCTGTCTAATATTTCTCTACTCCATTCATCATCAGCATTTATTACAGTATATCCATCGTCTTTTACAGCTTCACCGACAAGTGCCTTTACTTTACTTAATTCTTCCATAGAATTAACGCCATCTAATCCAATATGATCTTCCGTTATGTTTGTTATAACTGATACATCTGCCAAGTCATATGCTAATCCATTTCTTATCATACCGCCTCTAGCCGTTTCTAAAACTGCTACCTCAACATCTTTATTTAGCAGTATACCCTTTGCACTATAGTATCCTGAATTATCACCACAATCTATACATTTTCCATTAATATAAGTACCCTCTGTTGATGTCATGCCAACAACATACCCCATAGCTTTCAATGTATGAGATATTAATTTTGTTGTTGTAGTTTTTCCATTAGTTCCTGTTATAGATACTACTGGAATATTAGTCGGTATCCCATTATATTGTAACTTTAATATAGCCTCTCCTACATCTCTTACTTTACCTTCATAAGGAAAATGATGCATTCTTATTCCTGGTGCTGCATTAATTTCCATTATTATTCCATATTCGTGTAGTGATTTTTCTATATCCCAAGTTTTTATATCAATTCCGCATATATCTAAGCCTATAGCTTTAGCTGCTCTAATACAAATATCTTTATTCTCTTCAGATATTTTATCTGTATAATCTATCGCTACTCCTCCTGTTGATAAATTAGCATTCCTGCGCAGATAAACCTTTTCTCCATTACCTAACACAGTTAATAAGTCCATATTATTTTCATTTAGATTTTTAATTAACTCATCATCTATTTTCACCTTAGTTAATGGCTTCTCATGATCATACCCTCTATTTGGGCTTTCATTTAACATCCTAATTAAACTTCTAATATTATTTATTCCATCTCCAACTATAAATGGTGGCTCCCTTAAAGAAACAGCAACTACTTCGTAATTCACTACACAAACTCTATAATCATTTCCTTCAACATATTTTTCTATCATTAAATCACTATTATAATTCTTTATTCTGTTATATGTTCTTATTAACTCCTTATCACTTTTTATATTTAGAGCTACACCTTTACCCTTACTCCCGAATCTAGGCTTTATAGCTACAGGATACCCAATTCTTTTAGCATCCGCTAACATTGTAATTATGTTATATACCTTAGCGCCCTCAGCAACTGGTATATTTTGAGCTCTTAATAATTCTTTAGTTAATATTTTATCACTAGCAATATCAGCACTAATACAACTTGTATTGTTTCCAATAGTTGCCTCTATGATTCTTCCTTGTTTTCCATATCCTATTTGATACAATCCAGTATCACCAAGTTCAAATACAGGCATTCCATATCTTATCGCTGCATCTTTTATAGCTTTCGTACTTGGACCTATAGATTCTTTTACTAATATTCCTTCTAAAAATTTAATTCTTTCATTAAAATCAAAATCTGTTCCTTTAATTAAAGAATTTATTAATTCAACTGCTAACTTTCCAGCCTCTATTCCAACTCCCTTATATTCATATTGATATATAATATAATATAAATCTCCTTCTATCTCTCTTGACTTTCCATATGCTATATCAATTCCTAAACTATTTTGAATTGATATTATAATATGTTCACATATATGTGCTAAATATGTTCCTTCATTCAACCTCTTAACAAAACCACCCTCTTCATCTATTCCACACCTATGCTTTTTCAATTCCGGAACAATCTCTATCAGCTTTTCATTAAAACCTTCTATGTCTTTACTTGGAATTTCGCAGTAACCACATAAATCTACATCCATCCTTATACACTTTTTATGAGAATAAATATTTCTTCCCTCAAATACTTTTAGATTTATTATCTTCATTTTTCTACTTTTTCCTCCTCAAGAGGTGTTTTATTTAAGAGACTAAACTTATTTCCATCCTTAAGAACATGTAATTTAACGTTATATATGCTTAACACCTCTTCAATATTTTGCTCTGATACATTTGTATAAGATATACTACTACCATCTATGAAATATACTGCCCCTTCACCAATCACTTCTATGTTTCCATTTTTATTTACTGCAATAGCTGTATTTTCATCAATTCCTATGCCTAATACTTCTGGATTTTGTGCTACTCCTCCTAGTAATCGTCCAATTCTTCCTCTCTGATCAAAATGTTGATCTATAATTACATTTTTTATTAGTCCTAATCCTGGAGACATCTTTAATGTACACTTTTTAGGTGCTTCTTCACTATCTCCTTCTATTATCATGGTATCACTCATAACAGAAGCTCCTGCCGATGTACCAACAATATATACTCCCTCTTCCGCTCTCTTATTTAAAAGAGTATATATAGGAGTTCCACCGATTAAACTAGTTATTTTTAATTGATCTCCACCTGTAAAAAATACTAAAGATGCTTCTTTAATAAGAGAAATGTTTTCTTCCTTATAAGCATCTTTTCTATCACTTATATCTAGTATTTTTATATTTTTCACACCCAAATTACCAAAGGCAACCTTATATTTATTAGCAGCATCCTCTGGATATTCTGTTGCAACTGTTGCAACTAATAACATTTCACTCTCTTTATTTATGCAGTTGCAAACTTTTCTTAGAATCTCTTTTTTACCTTCCTTATCCTCAGCTCCCCCTATAATTATTAAATTACCACTTAATTTTATATCCATATTTATTCACCTCATGTCATACGTTTCTTATTATTTCCACAAACATTTAGATTTATTCATATACTATATAATTTATAAAACGAAACTTATTCAGTAGGAGTTTTTATCTCCTACTGAATTTAGCTCAGTTAATCTAGGGTCGTGTCCGTTGTTAGCTCCCTGTTATATAGAACAAGGGAGTGTTACAACGGCTAGACATCAGATAAAAACTTATTAAACATTATATTTCTCAATTTAATAAACAAAAAATCACTCCAAAGACTTTACTTTGAAGTGATTTTTTAATTTATTCAATTAAAAGGTAGCTCTTCCTGGTATCATTAACTTTTCTCCCTCAGCTATTTCATCTGCATTCTCTAAAGAATTTATTCTCACTAACTCATCTATAGTAGTTTTATATTTTTTAGCTAAACTCCATAATGTATCACCTTTATTTACTACATATATTATTATACTAGCCTTTTTGCCTTCCTTATCCTCTTCACCTTCTATTGCATCCGAAATAAATTCCTTATTTAATTCATAACAAACTTTTATACAATTTGATAGTGTAGTCTTTATAGCTATAGTATTAGCCTCTAAGTTTGCTTCAATTGATTCTACATCGCATTTAACAATAGCCTTCATGCCTTCTTTAACGCCCAACATATCATTTATAATAGTAAAAGGTATATCTGCACTAATATCCTTAAATCCAATTTCTTCATCCATAGTTTTATAAATTATATTAACTTTTACGCTACCACTTATTGATATTTTGTTATCAAGAATATTCTTATCTCCTATTATACTTCTTGCAGATACTGAAATAATTTCTGATGGTCTTAAATCTCCTTCTTTAAAGGTTATACTATCTCTAATTATATTTTCTGTTGTTTGAACACCATGAACTACACCAATTTCATACTCATTCTTTTTCAACTCTAAATCAAATATTGGTGAATATGCATCTTTAATAACACTAATATTTTGACTTGAAAATACTTTTACATTTGCTTTAATTAAGAATTCTGTATTTATGATTCTAACTTCTCCTAAGTCATCATCCTCCAACTCTAAATCACTATTTTGTATTTCATAAACTACTGCTGGCGTCATATCAGAAGTAATTCCTACAATTTCTTCTTCTTTTGATATATATACATCATCCTCTATACATACTACATCTTGAGAGTCCATACCTAGATACATTATATTAATTTTACAATAACATCCTAAGTATGCTTTATCTTCTGTTATTTTAATCTCCTTTTTATGAAGAGTCATTGTTGACATTAATATTTTATCTATTTGAGGTTTATCCATACTTATCCTAATCATAGACTTTCCAATCATATCTAAATCCTTACTAACTGTTAACCTACTAATAGATTCTGTATTTTTTAAGACTTCTACCTGTTTAGATCCTCCCTCTATATCTTTAACATAGTCAAAATCTATCCCTCTATATACTTCCCACTCTACATTAACAGCTCCTTCAATAGATATCTTTCTTTCATTCATAATTTTTGCATCAATATGTTCAATCTTGCATCCAACTTCACAGATTACCTTATGTTCTTCTTCCTCCACATTTAAATAACTATTAAAATCTTCATAATAACTAACTGAATTAATTATGCTAGTATCTTCTCTTGGAATATAAAGGACATTATATTCTACCCTACCTTCAATAGTAACTCTATCTACTGAAATTTCCTTATTGTTTATTATAGCCTTTCCCTCTACGCATAATAACTCATAAACATCTGGATGGGTATCAGGTATAACATACTCATTCTTTAATACAGTACTTGAATTATTTTCTTTTAATAGTTGTTGAAACTGTATATTTTCCTTTATTACATCTATACTTGACATATTAATCCTCCTATATAATATCTCCTAATATTTATATAAGATTAACTTCAAATTTATACCATTGAATATATTAATTTATATATTAAAATTAATATACATTTTTTATTAAAATTTTGTTGACATTTAGGATAATTTGTCGTATTATTAAATAGGTTATTGACCATATAACCTCTCATAAATTCTCAATACCCTTTTATACCATAGTTGAAAGATGGATACCCACCATCTTTCTCTTTTTTATAAAAAAATAAACTCCGATGCTCAAATCGAAGTTTATCTTCTAATTAAGAAATACTAACTGTACTGTTTTTGTTAAAACATCTGAATAACTATATGTCACTGTCCTTTGGGTGTCATTTTCTAATCTTATAACAAAAATACTAGGATATATGCTTTCTAATATACCATCACTTACGAAGATTTTTTTTCTACCTCCATTAGCTTTTAAAGTAACTTTTTCTCCTACGTGCATTTCCATATCTTTTTTTATATTGTCAATGTTTCTCATATATACACCCTCTTTCTTAACAAAATTATACATCAAAACATCGCTGATGTCAAGCAAAACTATTATTCTATCACCTTTATATATAAAAGTCAATATGAATTTAATCTTTTTGTAACCTTCTTTATATATTATTCCTATTTTCTTATATTTTTATTCACTATATAAAAATAAATGGTTACCTTAATAAATATTATTAGGTAACCATTTATTTTAGATATATAAAGACTTCGGATATCCTTCCCTATACTTTCCCCTGGTTTGAAGACCTCCAATACCCTTTATACCAGTTATAGTACTATCGATAACATCTTTTATTGATACAACTTCATCAATTTTTGTATAAGCTATCTTTTCACATATAAAAACTGGATCTAAACAATGTATCAATACTCTACTAGGACTAGATGCAAAATTTGCACCATAATCTAATAAACATTCATAACAACTTTGACAAGCTCCTGCAAATATAACTAAATCATCATAGCTAGAATTATATTCTCTTAAAGCTTTAACTGATTCTATATAATACTTAGAATTTCTATAACAATTTAAATCTAAATAATCATTTGTTCTTTTTAAAACACTATCATGCCCTGTTAAAACTACTATGTCTGGTTTAATTTCTTTTACTAAATCTACTATCACCTTAGGTTGCTCACACTCAGGAATAGCTTTACCTATAGCTTCTAAATTCAACTGCTTATATACCTTTAAACAAGTCTCCATATATTCACTATCTCCATCTACATGAAGTATTCTTCCTGGTCTCCCAAACATAAGATTATCCTTACTAGAAAGTGGTCTTGAATTGTTACTTACTCTTGCTAGCATTTCTCCTCTTAATGATATTGAATTATTAATAGCATGCATTACTTTTCTATTTAATATTTTATCTGCTTTGCCAAGAAAATCATCTTCTACCACTTGTAAATCATCTTCTTTTGAATCAGCAATTATTCTTATATTAATTCCTTTTAATATATATTTTTTTTCTCCATCCTCCTCTTCAATATCTACTACTTTAAATGTTACATCTTTATCATAAGATTTTCTTACCACTATATCTCCTATCTTCATCCCTATAGCTAATTAGAATTTATTTTCTAATTCAGCTGTTCACCTCTTTATAATACATTATCATTAGTATAATATGATTTATTAATTATCTCGGTTACTTCTATAATCTATACTCTTTTTTAAACTCATTTAAAAACTTTAGATATAGCTCCTTTTCTTCTATTATATTATTTAATTTTCCTGAGAATGTATTTTGTCCCCAATTCACCTCATTATAATAGTATCTATTAGCTAATCTCCAATATCTCTGTGGAAATTGTAAATACGCATATAAAACTTTAAATTCTTCATCTTCTAATTTAGATACTGATTGATATGATTCAAGTATTGCATTTGCGAAATTAATATCCCAATCTACTCTTTTTAATACTTTAATTATAAAGTTTGATATATCAAATGTTCTTATTTCTCTTTTACAATAATCAAAATCAATAACATGTACATCATTATTATCATCTAAGATAATATTATGATAAGTATAATCATGATGACATAAACCTTTTTCTTTTTCTGCTACTGCACATAATTCGTAATAAGATGATTCATTTAATGTCTTTAATGCATTCTTAGCCATCTCTTTATAAAATTCCATAGACTTTAAATATAATAGATCGAATTCACTCTTATTTCCTTTTTTTCTTATCATGTCTTTCATTTTATCTAAAGACTTAATTCTCTTTTCCATAAGATGTGGCCATCTTCCTAAATCTGTTTTTAACTTAGAGTTTTCTGGCGGATCATACCCTTTTGATTTTTCATGAAATAATGCTAATGTTCTTGATGCTAATTTTACCTCTTCAATATTGTGAAAATCACACTCTCTTCCTTTTAACCATTCTGAAAGAGTATATATATCTTCATTAACAAGCGCATATGGCTCTCCATCTACATTTAAAAAGTACCTATCAACTTTATCAAATCCATTTTTAATTAAATATTCTTTAGCCCCATAAACAAATAATAATTTTTGAGGTCCATAATTAATCTTCTTAAGGCAACGTTCACCTTTATTAGTCTTTAAATAATAAATTCCCTTATTAGCCTTTATTACTTCAATCTTAATGTTAAATTGTCTTTCAATTTCAAATTCCCTCATCATATTACTCACCTCCTTTCTATTTATATGTACAGGTTATTTCTTTTATTAACAAAAATTAAAGCAATTTAATATAATAAATGAAGAGTACTAATAAAGGATTCATCATGAATATTGGAATAGACGGTAGAGCTGCGAAGTGGTATAGAGGTACCGGAATAGGAACTTATACACATCAGCTTATTTCAAGTTTAAATTCAATAGATAATATTAATGATTATCTTATTTTTCTTCCTGATGGTTCTTCTCTTAAAGATTTAAAAGATAATTTTCACATAGAAACAGTTAAGGCTAATTTAGAAGAAAATTTTTGGGATGAAGTTAGCGTTCCAAATATATTAAATAATAAAAATATGGCATTATATCATGTTCCACAAAATGGAGTAGGACTTTCCTCAAATGTTAATTGTAAAAAAGTTATTACTCTTCATGATATTATTCCTCTAAGAATGCCAGAAACCGTAAGTGAAAGATATCTTAAAATTTTTAATGATGAACTTCCAAATATGTTACCTCAATGTGAAGGGATAATTACTGTTTCTGAATTTTCGAAAAAGGATATCTCAAAAGAGTTTAATTTTCCTGAAGAAAAAATTTTTGTAACACCTTTAGCAGCTGAAGATATATACAAACCTATGAATAAATATATTTGTAGGGATATTTTAAAAAATAAATATGGTATAGAAAGTAAATTCGTGCTTTATGTTGGCGGATTCAGTCCACGAAAAAATATACTAGGTCTTATTGAAGCATTTTCATTAATACCTAATAAAAAAAGAAATGATGTAAAGCTTGTTATTACAGGAAAAAAAGGCATATCATATTCTAAGTATCAAAAAAGAGCTGATGATTTAAATATAAGTAATGATGTCATATTTACAGATTTTATACCACTAGAAGATATGCCTGTATTTTATAACGCTGCTGAAGTTTTAGTATTTCCTTCATTTTATGAAGGTTTTGGTTTGCCTCCACTTGAAGCAATGGCTTGTGGCACACCAGTTATAACTTCTAATGTTACATCAATTCCCGAATTTTATTCAAACTCCGCTTTATTAATAGATCCATATAATATAGATGAATTAAGCAGCAAAATAGAACAAGTTCTAAATGATAGTTTATTAATGTTACAAATGATTAAAAGTGGGCTTGAAAGAAGTTTAGATTTTTCTTGGAGTATTACTGCTAAAAAAACAGTTTATGCTTATAATGCTATGCTTAATGATTAAGAAATATTAAAGGTAATAAGTGTTTATTACATACTTATTACCTTTAAGTTATTATTGAAACATTTTTTTGTACTCTTCCTTATAATTCTTTAAAAATTCTCTTCTAAATTCTTCATTCTCAACTTTATTCTTTAATCTATTTATAAAGACTTCTTCATCCCAACTTTTCTTCTTATGATAATAATCACTTACTATACTATAAAAATCACGTGGAAAAAGTAGTAATATATACATTATTTTATATTCATCATCAGTTAACTTTTTTATAGAGCTATATGAATTTATTACATCCTTAGCTTTTTCAAATTCAAATGCCACATTCTTAATTCCTTTTAATATTAAATCACATAAATCCATTATAGGTAAATCTATAGTACAGTAGTCAAAATCAATTAGATATATACCTTCATTAGAAATCATAAAATTATGCTCAGCTAAATCATTATGACATATAACATAATTTTCTTTATTTTTTCTAATAGAGCTATAGCTACTAAAAGTTAATAATTCTAATGATTTTTTCATTTCTATTATACTATCATGAAAGTTCTCTAAAAATATTCTATCAAATTCATTTTTAAATTTATATGTCTCTACTAGTTCTTTTAAATTTATTATATCATTAATCCAAGTCTCAAATTTAACTACTAAACTATCTTCAATAATTATTTTTTTAATATTTTTTAGTGAATTTTTTGAAGCTAAATGATATTTGCCTAATAGCTCTCCACTTAAATTAAATTCTACTGGATTTGTAAAGGTAACCTCTCTTCCCGGTAACAAATCCATTAATACATAATAATTATTCTTCCAAACCTTATATATTTTATTATTTTGAAAAACTTTAAAATTCATCATATAACTAAAATTATCACTTAAGCTTTCTATACAATCATTTATAAGATTTATTCTTTCTTCGTCATAATCTAATTTCTTTAAAATCTTCTTGCCAGTTGTTGTCTTTAATACAAATACCTTTCTTAAAGGAATTACATCTAATACTTCTATACCCAACTCTTTAAAAAATTCGTAACTCAAGTCATAATCTGAAAGATATTTTTTTTCAGGATATCTTAACTTACTCATAAAGGCTCCTTTTTATTCAATAAATATCTTTAAATTCTTGATTTTATATTTTGAAGATAATAATTATAATCTTCACTTTTATTATTTATATATCTATTCCATATTCTTAAAGCTTCGTATGGTATCATTAGTAATAGTTCAATATAATACTTACTATCTTTTGATAAATATGCTGAATCAATATATTTATTAATATATTTTTCTAAATCAATATTATGACGTTTAATTCTAACTCTTCTCAAATAATCATATATATCTTCTTCTACTAAGTTATAACTTACATTTTTTAAACTTCCTATTTCTAAATTACTAGTAACTATTAAATTTCGTTCATCAGTTCTACCTAATGTAATTTCATTCTTCTTCATGCTTCTCTTTATAATTCCTATATAATCTATATCTTTAAGATAACTTAATCCCTCTTCTCCTCTAGCTAAAATCCCTTCTCCATTCTCTAGAATAAAGCTATCCATATCATTTAAATATAGAAGTTGTTGCCTTTTTTGCAAATCTTTTTTTAGCCTTTTTATAATAACTTTTATATTCTCTATTCTCTTTCCAACTATACTATTTATTCTTGTAGCCCCATATCCTTTATACTCAAGAAATATCTTATGCAGATTTTCTATTAAAACTATTTGTTGTTCTATATGTTCATCATTTATGTCTTTAATACTTCTAAAATATTTATTGTTAACTAATATATCCCTTTCACTCAAGTATTCTTGTAATGTTAGATTTCTAATAATAATCCCCTCCCTATATAAAGGAATCCAAGAACTCTTCCTTCTCGTCTCTATCTTCTATATATCTAGTAAGTTTATTTAAAAATACTTCTTCATCCCATGCTTTATTTTCCCAATACTTTTGTATTCCTAATTGCCAGAAATCCTGTGGAAATCTCATAAAATATCTCATAATATAAATTTCTTCTTCATTAACTTCATTTATCTTTGAATAATTATTTATTATTAAATTTGCTTTACTTATATCCCATTTTCCATGCTTCATTACCCTTAATAATAATGATGATAAGTCATGCAAATAACTGTCTAATATACAATAATCAAAATCTACTATACTTATATTATAATTTTTATCTATAAGAACATTGTGATTTGCATAATCATGATGGCAAAAACCTTTATTTTTATATTGTCTGCACATTATTTCTAAGTAATTAGAAGTCTTTAATGAATATATACTTTTTTCTGCCCTTTCTAATTCTTCATCTATATATTCTAAATATAATCTATCAAATTCTGTTTTTTTACTCTTATTATCTATTCTATTTTTAAAGTCAATAATTTCACTTTTTCTTGTTTCAAAAACATTTATCCAATTAAACCACCCTATTCTAGGCTTCATATGATGATCTGTAACAAATCCCTCACTATACTTATGAAGTTCTGCTAACTTTTGAGTAACTTTTTCTAGCTCTAAAACATTATCATAATTACTAACTCTAGATAAAATCCATGGAGTAATATATCCATACTTCTTTCCTACTCTTATATATTTTCTATTATTTTTATTTGTCAAAATTTTTGGAATTGCATCAAATCCTCTTTCTTGTAAATATATCATTGCAGATAATATAAAATTAAAATGTTTAAATTCATATTCTATTATCTTTAAACAGTATATTCCTTCTTTTGAATTTATCTTGTAGGAACCTTTAACCTTTTCTATAGAGTTGACATCAAAATCATAGTTCTCCTTAATTAAGCTAACAATCTTTTCTTCTTCCATACACTTCTCCTATATTAATATTATTTATTATATGTATACTTAAATTTAGTGTGATTTCATTCACAATTTATAATAAAAAATAGTAATCTATATTATATATTTTTTTGAGGTGAATATTATGAACATAGGAATAGATGGTAGAGGCATTAATTTATATTCAGGATCTGGTATTGGAACATATAGTAAAAACCTAATTCTTAACTTAATAAATAATTTTCAAGATCATTTTGAGATCATATGGACAGGAGAAGAAAATAAAAAATTTATTAAAGATAATACATCTTTGACATGTATTTCTGGAAGATATAGTTCATTCTATGAAAATTTCTTTATTCCGAACTTAATGAGTTCTAAAGATATTGATTTATATCATCTACCCCAAAATGGTATTGGACTTCCTCTAAACTCTAATATTAAAAAATTTGTTGTTACTATACATGATTTAATACCATATACAATGCCCGAAACAGTAGGTAAAGGTTATTTAACAAAATTTTTAAAAGAAATGCCTTATATAATAGAAAGTGTTAGTGGTATACTAACAGTTTCTCAACATTCTAAAAATGATATTTTAAGATTCTTCCCTAATTTCCCTAGTGATAAAATTTATGTTACTCCTTTAGCAGCAAATGATAACTTTAAGCCTCTTGAAAAAAATACATGCAAAGAAAAAATAAAAAATCTTTATAATATAGATGATCCGTTTATACTATATTTAGGTGGATTTAGCTCAAGAAAAAATGTTAGGACATTAATTTTAGCTTTTAAAAAAGTAATGAAAGATTTAAAAAAGAATTACAAACTTTTATTAGGTGGTGCTATTAAAGATGAAGGAAGTATCCTAAAAGAATTATGTATAAGTAATGGTTTGGAAAATAAAGTGATATTCCCAGGATTTATTCCTGATGATCTTATCCCTATATTATATAATGCTGCAGATGTATTTGTATATCCTTCTTATTATGAAGGTTTTGGGCTTCCCCCATTAGAAGCTATGAGTTGTGGTACTCCTGTAATTACCTCTAACTTAACCTCAATTCCAGAAGTTACAGAAGATACAGCACTATTAATAAATCCATCAAATGAAGAGGAACTATGCAATGCATTATTAAAAGTTCTAAATAATGATAATTTTAAAGAAACATTAAGTAAAGCTGGTCTTAAACGTAGTTTGGATTTTTCATGGAAAAAAACAGCCGAGTTAACCTATAAGGCTTATAACAAAATAATAAATTCTTAAACACATCTATTTATAAGCAAATTAAAAAGCCCAAAAAGGGCTTTTTAATTTTAAAATATTGATTAGAGTTTATTGGTAATTATATCTATTTCTTTCATTTCTTTCTTCGCGTTCTTCTCTTTCTTCACAACAGCATGGTCTATCATCTGAACCATTATCAGAATTAGAGTTAACACCTATACATCTACCATCATAGCAACTTACTTCTAATGGAAGATACTTAACTTGAATGTTATCCTTATAAACTTTTAACATATATCTTCTATTTGGACATAAAGGTCCTAATAAGAATTGGCCATATTGGTCTGTAAATGTGTGAGTTAAAGGACAAGGTAATTTACATCCTTCAACGACTTGAAGTAGTTTTACAACTGCATCTGCTACTGGATTTCCATTTGCATCTAGAACTGTACCATGGATACATGCTCTTCTTTCAACTGGTAATTTAATAACAGCTTCTATTTGTTGATTTTCTCTTGGACATACTGAACAAACAGCAACTTTTCCGCTCATAACTTTTCCCTCCATTGTGCTTTATACTTATAAAATATGTTCCACATATGGATTTGTGATATGTTTTTTAAAATTCTAAAGTTAAAGTTATTTCTTGTCCGTTTCTATCTATTAAAACTTTTACTTTATCGCCTTCTTGTTTTGTTGCTTTTATTTCATTAATTTCTTCTACTGTTGATACCTTATTGCCATCAAACTCTAGAATTATATCATTTTCCTTAATTCCTGCTTTTTCAGCTGGAGATCCTTTAGTTACACTTACTATACCAACACCTTCAGGTATATTATTTTTATTAGCAGTGTTTTTATCTATTGATATTGCTGTAATTCCAACTGTTAATACTTTCTTTGATAATGATTCTATTCTATCACTAGCATCATTTATAGGAATAGCAAATCCCATTCCTTCTATTGAAGCATTTGATGAACCTGAGGAGCTAGATAACTTTGCAGTATTTATACCAATAACTTGCCCTTGACTATTTATTAATGGTCCACCACTATTACCAGAGTTTATAGCTGCATCTGTTTGAATATAAGTACCTGTTGATCCCTCTTCACTTTCTAAACTTCTATTGACACCACTTACAATTCCTTTAGTACAAGTTTGAGCAAAATCAGTTCCAAGTGGAGTTCCAATTGCTATTACTTCTTGCCCTACATATAATGAATCAGAATCTCCAAGTTCTGCAACACCTGGTACTACAGTTCCTTCTTCAAGTTTTAACATAGCAATATCTCTACCTGAATCATAGTTTACTATATCTGCTGATACTTCTTGACCATCACTTAAGCTTACAGTAACTGTATTTGTTCCCCCATTAGCTGCAAGTGCCAACTCAATAACATGATAGTTAGTTAAAACATTACCTTCTTCATTTATTATGAATCCTGATCCTATACCTTCTACATCTTGACTATAAAATCTACTATATGAAACCTTTCCAGATGCAGTAATTGTAACAACAGCTGGCTTAACTTTATTATATGCATCAGCCACAGTTAATTCACTTGTTTCACTTACAAAGTTAACTGGTGATGCTGTTTGAGTATTCGCACTCTCACCTTCATTTTTAGAAGAAATAACGTTATATGTTACAACTCCTCCTAAAATCCCACCTGTAAGTGCCATAACTAGACTTAATGCTGCTAATGAAAATACTCTTCCAATACTTCCTCTTTTCTTATGTTTAATGCTATTTGTATTTACCTTTTCATGCGCTTCGTTTATCACGTTATTATTACTTATATAAAATTCACTTTCTTGGTCCTTATTTTCAAAATTACTCATATTTATTACCTCCATGAATTCAATTTATAAACAATATTTTCTATACCTTGAGTATATTCTTATATTGTGACAAATATATGGCATTAAAAGTTTGTTTTTATAATTTATGCTATTTTTTTAATTTTTCTATTTTTTTGCATTCCTTTATAACTTTACTAATTCCTGTTTTCACAGATTCCTTATTCGATGTAGATAATAAATTAGAACTTGAATCAATACTATATACTGTTGTTAATTCATTGCTACCTAATACTGTTAAATCATTACCATAATCATTATTACATATTATATATAATGGCTTATCTTCTAAGATTCCATCTTTAGGAAAATTATCAGTATACTCATATAAACTCTTTATTTCACTTTCTATAGCTCGTCTATAACTACTTCTATCTTTCTGTATTTCAAACTCTGATTTTACTTGTTCTGATAAATTATCTTCAAATTCACTAATAGTTATATCCCAGTCTAACTTATCCATTAAAATTGTTAACCCAAAATAAGTTCCTATTGATTCTACTTTACTTTTATAATATTTCTTCTTTATTTCCTTATGAAATTCATCACTAGATAATAATTCTTTTGATATAGGATTGATCAATACCACTCCAGAAACTATATCTGGATATTTTTCAGCAAAACTATTCATAATCAAGCTTCCGTATTCTTCACCAACTAATATAAGTTTACCTGTTACTCCTGCTTTTCTTAATAATATTTTTAAATCCTCAGCTTGTTCTGCTGGAGTTCTATATTCTCCAATATCACTAAATCCATATCCTTTTCTATTATATACAAATGTCTTTACACCTAGTTCATCTCTTATATCTTGTGCTAGTTCATCCCACTGATATAATGTTGTTCCTATAGAACCATCAAATACAATTGTATAATCTCCACTACCTTTGAACATATACTCTAGTTTATTACCATTAACCTTTGCATAATATAAACTAGACTTAAGCTTTTCATTTCCTATAAAATAATTACCTATTTGAAAAACTAGTCCAAATACAAATATTGCTACAATTAATATCATGAATCTTTTTAACCATTGTATATATGACAATTTTCTTTTCATATTTACTCTCTTAAATCCATTAGATTCTGGTATTAAATTCATACTCCTAACTTTCCCCCAATTTTAAATTTGGCTTTGCATTTAAATTCAATGTAGATATATTTCCATTTATATATTCATAATAAGCTGCTGATCCTATCATAGCAGCATTATCAGTACATAATATCCTATCTGGAAATAATATATCTATACCTCTTTTTTTTCCTTCCTCAATTAAAGCTTCTCTTAAAGTAGAGTTAGATGCAACACCACCTGCTATTGCTATCTTATTAATATTTCTTTCTTTACATGTTAAAAATACATTATCCTTTAAAACATCTATAACTGCCTTTTGAAAAGATGCTGCCACATCTGCCACATTAATTTCTACTTCTTTCATCTTACACTTATTAATATAATTCAATACTGCAGATTTTAGTCCACTAAACGAAAAATCTAATGTTTCTTCATGGAATTTTGCCCTTGGAAATTCTATTGCATTTGGATTTCCTTCCTTAGAAATTTTATCTATTTTAGGACCTCCTGGATAACCAAGCCCAATAGCTCTTGCTACTTTGTCAAAAGCTTCTCCTGCTGCATCATCTCTTGTTTGGCCTATTACTTCATACTCACCATAATCTTTTACATGAACTATAAATGTATGCCCTCCAGATACTACTAGCGATACAAATGGTGGCTTTAAATCTTTATGTTGAATATAATTTGCACATATGTGTCCTTCTATGTGATTAACTCCTACTAAAGGCTTTTTAGATGCTAACGCTAATCCTTTAGCATATTGTAAACCAACTAATAATGCTCCAACAAGACCTGGGCCATATGTAACCCCTATAGCATCTATATCATCCAATTTAACATCAGCTTTTTCTAACGCTTCTTTAACTACTGCATCTACAACTTCTATATGCATTCTAGATGCAACTTCTGGTACTACTCCGCCATATTTTTTATGAGTATCTATTTGAGATGCTATTATATTTGATAAAACCTCTCTTCCATCCTTAACAACCGCTGCAGAAGTTTCATCACAACTTGATTCTATAGCTAATATATATTTTCCTCTTGTCATTTCTCTTACCTCATCTTTACTAAAAATCATTAAATGTATTATACTTTATAAAATTTTATCAATCAATTAATATTTATTGAATATTTTCTTAATTTATTATGTATTATGTGCTAATATAATTTTAAAGTTTCACAAAGGAGATTACAATATGAAATGTTATGCAAGAGTAGTGGTACTAGGTTCCCCTATAACAAAGTCAAATTTTAAGTTACACAATAAAAATGGAAGAGCTATATTGCCTATATCATCAGGTAAATATCATGATAGATATGCTATATATGAACAAGAGATTGCTTATAATGCACGTCTACAAAATCCTGATATTGTACTAGATGAAAGTTTAATTGCTGTACTTAAAGTATATTATAAAAGTGAAAAAAGGCATCCTGATACAATAAATATAACTAAAAGTATATTCGATGGTATTGAAAAAAGTGGTCTTATTATTAATGATGCCCAAATTACCAAAATTATAACAGAAGAATATTATGATAGTGATAATCCTAGATTTGAACTTGAACTTTTTGGAGAAAGCCAATACTCTCTTTCTTTTTGTATAAATAAGAATACAGAGGAAAAGGAAAAGAAATTGTACACTCATAAAAAGACTAATTCATATAAAAAAGTTGAGAAGCAAGTTGCTTGCACTAATATTTCAGATGAAAAAATTTGTAGCATCTGTAATAAAAAAATTAAAAATAATGATTGTATAACTGCCGATAAAGGAAAAACTATAATATGTAAAAGTTGTTTCAAAAATCTATTTTAAGGAGGTGCTTTATGAAAAAATTTATTTTTATAGGCGATAGCCTTACATATGGTTATGGTGTATATAGAGAAGAGAGTTGGGTAAATAAAATATCTGCTTTAAATAAGTTAACTGTTTTTAATAAAGGCATAAATGGAGATACAACTCCATCAATGCTTAATAGATTCTTTAATGACGTGACTTCTAAAATTCCTGAATATGTATTCTTAATGGGTGGAACTAACGATTTATTATGTGGTCGCTCAGTAAAAAGCATCATAGATAATATAGAAGAAATGATAAAGGAAGCATTATCTATAAAATCTAATATTTTTATAGGAATACCCCCTATTATTATACCTAAGATGGCTAATAAACTATTTATGCCTTCAGATTTATATAATTATTGTGAAAAAAGCTTGCCTCTTTTGAGAGCAGAGTTACTAAATTTATGTTCTAACTACAACGTAAGTTATATAGACTTTTATACTTTATGCAATAAAAATCTATATAAAAATATATTTCTAGATGGAATACACCTTAATTCCCTGGGAAATGATATTATGTTTAAAGAAGCATGTAAAATATTTTCGTTATAGTTCATTTATATATTTTGCTACTTCTATACCTACTTCAATTCCATCTAAATCTTTCTCTTTCCATACACTACTTCCATAAGTTATATTACCACAAGCAAATATTCCATCTACAGGTGTCTTATAATTATGTAAAATAATTCTTTTGTTAGCTTTAATATTATTCCCTTTTAAGTATCCTATCTCAGGAAAATGATTTACAGACATTATAAGAGAGTCACATGCTATAATAGTAGATTCATTATTATATTTATCATAAATCTTTACACCTTCAACCCTTTTATCTCCTATAACTTGGATTATACTTCCATCTATAATAAAAGGTACATCCATTCCTGAAATAATACTTTGGTCTTCATCAGTAAACTTGAAATTTTCACTTGTATTTATTATTAAACACTTTACTTTAGCTCCTTCTATAATAAATCTTTTTATTATAAAAAGATCCCATATATTACTAACAGTTATAATAGGTTCTTTTCCAGGTAGATATCCTTCAAGGTTAATTATTCTATGAGCGTCTTCACATGTAAAAATACCCAACAAATTTTTACTTTCAAATTCTATTGAACCAGTATATTGCTCTCTACAACCACTAGCTAATATAATTGCTTTTGCTTCTACACATTTCATACCTTCATCTGGACTTAAATAAGTAACAACCTTATCATCAGATACATTTAAAACTTCAGCCTCTAGCTTTACCTCTATATTATGATATTCAAGTTTATTATTTAAGACATGTATATATTCTGGACCTGTGAATTCAGTTTTAAATATACTTTTTCCAAATCCGCTATGAATACATTGATTTAACAAGCCACCTACATTCTTATCTCTTTCTATTAAAAGTATATTATTAACACCATTTTCTTTTGCTACTATAGCCGCCGTCATACCAGCTACTCCTGCACCAATAATAATTAAGTCATACATATCTAAACTTAAATTCCTCCTATATAAAATAAAATCTAAATTCTTATAAAATCATCTGCTAAATTCATCAATTCAACAATATCATCCATATCAATTACTTCTCCAAATATTAATTTATTATCTAAATTAAAATATTCAAGAGAAAGTTTTGAAGCATATATTTTTACACCTCTCTCAATCAGAAGCTTAATATAATCTAGTACCTTTGACCCTTCTACTAAAAATTTAACTCCTGTATTAATAAAAATAATCTTCTTAGGAAGAATATCACTATCACTTAATGATTCAAAATATTTTATCATAAGCTCATTACCAAGAATGTCATCACCATCGCCTAATCTATCTGTTGTTATTAAAATAACTACATTTTTTTCTTCTTCTAAGACTTCTAAGCATCCTCTTTTTTCTATTATAATTTCATATTCATCATTATAAGTTTCATTAACAGAAACTTGATATCCCTTTCTCATAGCATATTTTACTATATTATCTACGCTTATCTCATTATTAGCTATTACAGTAGCATCTCCTTCTCCAATTGAATTAAAATATTTTTTAACTAATTTTATTTCTTTTGGACATTCAAGACCTCTACAATCTATTCTCTTCATAAATTCACCTCATATAAAATTATAATAATAAGGTAACACAATGTTACCTTATTATATTATAGCACTTATTTACCTGCAACAGATATCTCCTTAACTATAATAGATGGAGAACCTATATTACTCATAGGAAAGTTCAAATCTGAACCTACAGCTTCTATATTCTTTAGTAAATCAAAGTAATTTCCTGCTATAGTTATTTGTTCTACAGGATATGCCTTTCTGCCCTGACTTATTAAAAATCCTTTAGCTGCTAATGAAAAGTCTCCTGTAATTGAATTTGCTCCTGAATGCAATCCTGCAAGCTCTGTTACCATTAATCCTTCTCCAACCTCTTCCATAAGTTCATCTAATGAAAGTTTTCCACTTTCTATATATAAATTTGTTGGAGATATTGATATAGGAGATGCATATGATGATTTAAATCCATTTCCTGTAGTTTGTTTTCCTGCTTTATATGCAGTTTTTAAATTATGAAGTAATGTTTCTAATTTTCCATTCTTAACTAAGTTCTTTTTAAAAGTTGCTACTCCTTCATCATCAAATGCAGTAGATGCTAATCCATTTTCCATTAACGGATCATCAACTATAGTTACAATATCTGATGCTATATATTCTCCTTCTTTATCTTTTAATAAAGATAGCCCTTTTTGTGCTAAATTAGCATCAAAAATACTAGAGAATGTGCTTAATAATGAAACCATGGCTTCATTATATATAATAGTTTTATATTTTCCTGAAGGGATACTTATACCTCCAATTCTAGACAAAGCTTCCTCTACACCTTGTTTAGCTATATTCTTAGGATTAACTTCATCTATTGATAGGGCTGTAACATATCCTGTTCCATCATATTTTTTATTATTATCTTCTACTACAGGAACAACATAAGCTGTTAATAAGTTGCTTTTATTTGTTAATTCTAATCCTTTGGTATTATATATACCATAATCTGATTGACTGTATCCTATACTACATCCAGCTAAATTTACTACCTTATCTGAATATTCTTTAGTTTCTTTTTCAATATCTAATGCTAACTTAATTAATTTTTCCGCATCTATATTTTCTAAGTCTTTAGAGAAGCTATTCACCTTACCATATTCTTTATCTCCTTCATATATAAACTGAATATCTTCACTTTCAATAGATTCTGCTCCTTCTTTAGCATTTTTTATAAGCATATCTATAGCTTCATCATCTAATATTTCTGTATAAGAATATCCTATCTTATCATTTAATTTACCTCTAAATGATAATCCAAATGTTTTATTTGTATTATATTTTTCAAGATCTCCTTCATATACAGCAATACTTAAACTTTCCTTATTAAGAAAATAAATTTCACATTCATTAAATCCGTTTTCTTTAGCCTTTAAAAATAATTTATCTTTAAACTCTTTGAAATCCATAAAAAAGTCCTCCTATCTTCCACCTACAGTAATTTCTTTTACTCTTATCATAGGCTGACCTACATTAACAGGTATACTACCTGATGATGACCCACACATTCCCTGTGCTTGCTCTAAATTATTGCCAACCATATCTATATCCATAAGAACTTCACTACCTTTACCTATTAAGCTAGCTCCTCTTACAGGTTCTTGAATTACTCCATTTTTAACTATATATCCTTCCGCAACTGCAAAGTTAAATTCTCCTGTTACTGGATTTACTGATCCACCACCCATTTTCTTTGCATATAATCCATATGATATTGATTTTATTATATCTTCTGGCTTATCATCACCTGCGGCAATATAAGTATTAGTCATTCTTGAAGTAGGTGCGAATTTATAACTTTGTCTACGTGAATTTCCTGTAGGACTCATATTCATTCTTCTTCCGTTAAGCTTATCTACCATATATGATTTAAGTATTCCATTTTCTATAAGTATATTCTTTCTTCCAGGATTACCTTCATCATCAATATTTATTGAGCCCCAATAATTAGGTATAGTACCATCATCTATTGCAGTAATCTTTGTAGATGCTATTTGTTGCCCTAACTTATTAGAAAATACAGAATTCCCCTTTGCTACTGAAGTAGCCTCAAGTGAGTGTCCACAAGCCTCGTGGAATATAACTCCTCCAAAACCATTATCTATTGCAACCATCATTCTTCCTGCTTCACAATTTCTAGCATGCAACATAGTATGAGCTGTTCTCGCTGCTTCTCTACCATAATATTCCGGATCTATACTTTCAAATAGCTCAAATCCCTTATATGCTCCTGGTCCCTCAAATCCTGTTTGATTTTCATTATCCTTAGATGCTATAGCACTTACTGCTAGTCTAGTCTTTACTCTTCTATCTTCTGTATATAATCCTTCACTATTAGCTACTAAAATCTTTTGATCTTTATCCATATATGAAGCACTTACTTGAGAAATCTCATTATTATAATTTTTAGCCCCATTATATGCTTGCTTTATAACTTCTATCTTCTTTTGATAGTTAACTACATTTGGATATATCTTGATATTATGAATATTGTTAAAAGTATATGAATTGTTTAGAATTACACTTTTATTCTCCTTTAGCTCTCCTAAAGCTATAGCTGCCTTATATGCTGTATCTAATAATCCTGAAATACTATTATCATTAGTATAAGCATATATACTTTTAAGTCCTTTAAAAATTCTTATACCAACTCCATAGCTTCTTCCCCCTAATGCATTTTCTACCTTTCCATCTATCAAGCTTATAGAATTACTTATGCAGTCTTCCTCAAATATTTCTGCAAAATCTCCACCAGTTATTAAACACTTAGATAATACTTTTTGTGCTACCTCTTTTTGTATCAAAATTATCACTCCTATTTATTATTCATATTATTATTCATATTATTATTCTTAAAATATCCTTCCCATTTGCTCACATACTCATTTTCACACCACTCCGCCATTATAATTTCTTCGCCTTTATTTAACTTTATATTTTTTCTAGACTTTTCATCAATAATCCCATTTTCTATTAAATAAACTTCTATCTCATCACCACTTACAAGTACTGCAATCTGTGCATTAGTTGAAATATAAGCATCCTCTACAAAAGGAAATTGACTCTTAATAGATTTCCATGGAATATATAAAGTATCATATGCCACTAATTTATCACTTGGCTTTATTCCTAATAAAAATTCTATAGACTCATTGTTATTTACTCCAGATATCATAGATTTTAAAACCCATTTACCATTATTTCTAGCTAAAGTAAAGTTTCCATAATCAATATATTTACTAACTGATTTCTTTATAGATTCATCCAATGAATTGTACATATCCTCATATCTTTCTTTATATATACTATTGATATCATTATTATCATATATATCACCTATTGCGATTCCATCTTCTAGATATAAATTATCTATAGGTAATACACTATAGTTATTGTATATATAATTATTGTTATTATTGTTAAATACTTCAATAGCAATATAATTAGTACCAATGTAATTTATACTTTTATAAGCCTTAGATCCTGACTTTAAATCTAATTGAGGACTAGCATAGTTTTTTTTCTCCTTTGTATCTATTGCATTTGCCTCAAAATATTCATAATAAATATCCTCTTTAGAATCTTCATATACTACAGGTTTTAAAGACCACATACCACTAAATCTAGGTATTATTATTTCATTTTCTTTTATTTCATAGCTTAACTCAGAATCCTTAAAACTAATCCATAGCGTTCTATAGGATTCTCTTACATAAGTATCTTCATCCTTAACCATTGGAGTTTTTAAACCAATTATAATACCTTCATTTACTACCCTATCTACTTCTGTTGTAACTTCTTCATTAGATGTTCCTTTACTATTTACTTTAAATACTTCTTCATCTAATTCTTCATCTAATTCTTTATCATAACTTAAATAAAATAATACTCCTTCATAATAAAAATATGACTTATCTTTACTATAGTAAATAAACTCTCCTAATAAGTTGTCTTGATACATAATACAATAAATATCTGTATACTCTGAATACGACTCTAGATTCTCTATAGAATACTTTGCTTCATAGGATAATAAATAATCCTTTTTAACCACCTTTAACTTATAAGCACTTTCTTTATAAATTTTATTAGCTAAAGTTATACTATTACTTTCTATAATAATCTTGTCTGATGCTATTTTTTTCACATCATCTTCATCATATAAGTTATTATCTAATATATCATATTTTTCAACACTCCATATACCCGATATTTGTAAATTATTATTATTAGGAGGTTTTATTGAAAAACCTACAACACTTCCTCCCATAGAACAAGCAGATAAATATAGACTTAAAAGAACTAAAATAAACATACTAGCTAATTTCTTCATCTGAAATATCCTCCATACTAACAGGTATACATATTGTTATTTTGGTCCCCTTATCCTCTTCACTTTCAATTTTCATACTTCCTTTATGAAGATTAACTATTTCATCACATATTGATAATCCAATTCCATTTTGTGATTTTGCATTTTTACCTTTATAAAATTTTTCTTTTACTCTAGGTAAATCTTTTTTATTTATTCCACATCCATTATCACTTACGATTATTTTAATAGCATTATCTTCATATATAAAGTTAATATCTATTATTCCATCTACCCCAGTAAATTTAAAAGAATTATCAACTAAGTTAATTAAAACCTGTTTCATCTTATCAACATCTATAAATAAATATTTATTTTCAATATTAGAATGTATATTTAAGGTCTTCTTCTCAAGTTTTGTCCTCTCTGACATATAGGTCTCTAAATAAGTCATAAAATCTTTTATTAAAATCTCTGTTTTTCTTAATGTAACCTTCTTATTTAATAAAGCAGAAAAATCTAATAACTCTTCTACCATACTAACCAGTCTATCCGTTTCATTTTCTATTATTTTAAGACCCATACTCAAGACTTCCTTATCACTCTGATCATCATCTAATGTTATAGCCCATCCCTTAATAGCTGTTAACGGAGTTCTTAATTCATGAGAAACAGATGATATAAATTCATCTTTTACCTTCTCTCTTTGTGCTAGTTCCTCAGCCATATAATCTAGAGTCATGGCTAATTGAGCAATTTCATCTCTCCCATTCATATTATTTCTTACCTGAAGATTTCCTCTAGCCATCTTTTCTGCAACCTTATTTACATCCTTAATTGGCTTTACTATTCCATCTGAAATAATTAAACTAAGTATTATTCCTATTAATACTGCTATAAACGATATAGCTATAAAGGGAAATACTATTTTATTAACTCTTCCATCCACATCTCTTAATGAAATAACATATCTAATAACCCCAATAATCTCGTCATTGGATTTAATAGGCTTAGATATACTCATAATCTTATAATCATAATAATCTGACTTACCTATCCACGTACTACTTTCAACCTTATTTTCAAAAACATCTACTACATCAGGATATTTTTTAATATCTTTATCATTAACACCTATTGAATCCATTAACAAAACTCTATCCTTACCAAATATTTGAACTTGAGCCTTAGTCTGATTCCAAAATGTATCAACGTTATAATAAATATTCTCTTCTAAAGATGCTGATGAAAAGTACTTTTCATAAAAATTTATAGCTATATTCATTTGATTTTTAATTAGTTCTTCTGCATCATTATAATGATATTGTCTTATAAAAATTATATTTAATGCATTTAATATAATAGTTGTAGATACTATAACTATTAAAAAGCTCTTTATTACTCTTCCCTTAATACTTTTCATTATTTTAACCTTTCCACCTATAGCCTAACCCCCATACAGTTTCTATATACTTAGGAGATGATGAATCTTCTTCAATCTTTGCTCTTAATCTCCTAATATTTACATCAATTATTTTAGAATCACCAAAAAAATCATATCCCCATATTAAATTTAATAATTCATCTCTAGTAAAAGCCTTATTAGGATTCTCCATAAATAGCTTCATTAGCATATATTCTTTAGGTGTAACATCAATCTCTACATTATTCTTTAATAATTTCTGAGAATATAAGTCTATTACAAATGGTCCACCTATTATTTTATTTTCATCTTTATTTATTTTACTATTACTAACTTCTATTCTTCTCAAAATTGCCTTTACTCTTAAAACAACCTCTAATGGATTAAATGGTTTAACTATGTAATCATCTCCTCCATATTCAAATCCCATAATCTTATCCATATCTTGCCCTTTTGCAGTAAGCATTATTATTCCCATATTAGGATATTCTTCTCTTAATCTTTTACATACTTGAAAACCATCAATACCTGGTAGCATAACATCTAATATTGCTATATCAGGTTTTTCAATTAATGCTTTATCTATACCTTCTTCTCCTGATGCTGCCTCTATTACTTCAAATCCATTTCTTATTAAATTTATCTTTATAAATCCACGTATACTCTCTTCATCTTCAACTAATAATATCCTACTCATATTTTCACCTCTATTGTAATATACATATATTATAAATCTTAATTGAAAAAGTATTAAGTTACATATTATTTAATTTTTTATAAAAAAAGAGAGAGCATAAACTCTCTCCTGATTATTTCATATTTTAATAAATTATTCTTCTAGCTCTCCAGAACTTATATACAGGTGCTACCTTTACTACATCTCCAGTTTGAGGTGCATGAATCATTTGTCCATTTCCTATATATATTCCAACATGCCCTGAATGAGGGAAAACTAAGTCCCCTGGTTGTAATTCTGAATAAGATACTTCAATTCCAGAATTTATTTGTGAGTATGTGCTTCCACCGATTTCTATACCCATAACTGCTCTATATACGTATGAAGTAAATCCTGAACAATCAAATGTATTTGGTCCTTTTGCTCCATATACATAAGGTTTACCTAAATGTTTATAAGCTTCGTTAATAATAGCATTTATTGTAGCATTTGAACTTGCAGAAACTTCGCCTCTATTAACTAGTGAACTATTTGCTGCTTGTTGTTGTGCTAATAAATTAGCTTCTTCTTGTTTTTGATCAATATTAGCACTAGCTACATCTAATGCACTATTTATTTTACTTATTACTGTAGGACTTTTTATTTGAGCATCTCTTATTGACTTAAGTTGAGATGAAATTGTCTTTAATTCTTCTAATGAACTATTAGAAGAGTTACAAATTCTTAATTTATCTTCTATTAATTCTAATTCCATCTTAGATAAATATTCCTCATCAAATTTACTTTGCTCTGCCTTAGCTTCACTTATAAGCTTTTCTTGTTCACTTTTCTTTGACTTAACTTCTTCAGATTGTTTTTCTATAGCTTCATTTAAAGTTGATATTTCATTAGATTTTTCATCTAATTTTTCTACTTTATTATCTAACTTTTCTTTTTGTTCTACTACTTCATCTACTATTTTTTGATCTAACTTTACTATTCTACTTGCTGAATCTATCTTAGTAATTAAATCACTAAAACTTTCAGCACTAAAAATAAGTGATATTATATCAGTTTGTCCACCCGACTTATATATTTCTCTAACTCTATCACCTAGTATTTCTTCCTTTTCGTTTATCGTTTTCTTAACTTGTCCAATTTCGTCTTTAGTCTTCTCTATTTCTTTATTTATATCAGTAATCTTATTTTTATTTTCGTTAATCTTTTCATCTAATAATGACATTTCACTGTCTAATGTTTGTATTTTTTCATTTATCTCTTGGACCTTAGTTTCAAGCTCTAAATACTTATCTCTAGCTTCTTGAACATTATTTGGTGTTGCACTTACAGAAGCTACAGGTACTAAAGAAGTAAACGTTAAAATTCCTGCACATATTACAGATAGAATTCTTCTTTTCATTATAAATGGTCTGCTGACCATCCCTCCCTTCACTCTAGAAATATTATTTAATAATTATACCACTTAATTTCCATTTTTACAATGGAAATAATTTCAATAAAATTATGTCGTATTAATAAAATTATGTCGTATTTTATTTTTTAATTTTATTTGACATAATTCGAATATTATTGTATAATTTATTTGTTGCCGGGGTGTGGCGCAGATGGTAGCGCGCATGGTTTGGGACCATGAGGTCGCAGGTTCGAGACCTGTCACCCCGACCAAAAAAGTAGATATTATATCTACTTTTTTTTATTACCTTTTTTTAAGTATTCAGCATGTTTTTCTGCTTTTCCAGAAGCTTTACATAAGTTATAAAAAATAAGTACATTTAAACTATAAAGCAATATACTAAGTATTATCATATATCATTCTCCTTATATAAGCTTTTTTATTATTATTTACTATTTCTTTGTATTTATTCTTATATATCCAAAATATATATTAAAATAAATAACTTTATTTACTTCCCTATTATATTTATATACAATAACACTAAAATTATAATTACTTATGAGGTGATAACACTTGAATAAAACAAAAGCAGCTATATTCGATTTAGATGGTACTCTAATAGATTCTATGTGGATTTGGGAAAAAATTGACCATGATTATTTATCTTCTAAGGGGTTAGCTATTCCTAGTAACCTAAAAGATGAAATAAATCACTTGAGCTTTAATCAAACAGCTCATTACTTTAAAAATAGATTTCAACTTACAGAATCAATAGAGGAAATATTAAAAACCTGGAATGACATGGCCTATAATCATTATTCTAATAATATTTCACTAAAAGAAGGCGCTAAAGAATTATTAACATATCTCAAAACAAACAATATAAAAATTGCCTTAGCTACTAGCAACTCTGAAACTTTATTAACAGTAGCTTTAAAAAGTACAGGTATTTATGAATATTTTGATGTAATATCTACTACAAATGAAGTTGATAAAGGAAAGAATTTCCCTGATATTTACTTATTAACTGCAAATAAGTTAGGAGTAACTCCTAATAACTGTGTTGTATTTGAAGATATTTTAGAAGCCGTAAAAGGAGCAAAATTAGCAAATATGAAAGTATGTGCTGTGTATGATAAATATGCTGAATATCAAAAAGAACAATTATCTTTAACTGCAGATGAATATATAAATAACTTCAAAGATATAAATGCAATAAAAAAGCTCCTATAATCAGGAGCTTTTTTATTACTTTCTTTCAACAGTATATTTATCTTCTAAATTTTTAATCATATCAATATACTTTCTTTGTTGAGCTTCTTGAACCATTTTATTCACTATCATATCTTTTACTGCATCAAATTCCTTCTCAACAGATTCTTTCTTATCTTCTACTAAAATTAAGTGGTATCCAAATTGAGTTTGAACTGGTTCACTTACTTTTCCAACTTCTAATTCAAAAGCTGCTTTTTCAAATTCTGGTACCATCATTCCTCTACCAAATTCTCCAAGATTTCCGCCTTCTTCTTTTGATGGACAAGAAGAATATTTCTTAGCAGCATCTTCAAAAGAAACATTTGAAGATACAATCTCTTCTCTTATTTTTTTAGCTTCTTCTTCTGTTTCTACTAATATGTGTTTTGCTGATACCTTTTCTGGATCCTTAAATTGTCCCTTGTTATCATTATAATAATTTTTAGCATCTTCATCAGTTATAGTAACTTCTGATAATATCTTATTTATTGTCATTTGAGTTAATATCTCTTTTGCCATATTATTAACAGCTTCTTTATATTCATCAGTCTCATTAAGAGCAATTTCTTCTCCAAATTTATTAAATAATTCAAATGATATAACTTGTTCTAAAAGTTGTTTTTTTCCTTGTTCATTGTTAAAATATCCTCTTTTATCTTCTGGATATCTCATTATTATATCTTGTAATTCTTTTTCTGTTATTTCTCTACCTGCAACTACTGCTAAAACCTTATTTTCCATTGCTATCTCCTTTTTAAATAAATTTACTTCTATATTGTATCAATATATCATAATTATAACAACTTAATTATATTTATATATCTTAAATTTATAAAAATAAAGGTTGATGTATTTACATCAACCTTTTATAAAAATCTGTAATATTCAAATTGGCTCCGCGGAGAGGGCTCGAACCTCCAACCTATCGGTTAACAGCCGAGTGCTCCACCATTGAGCTACCGCGGAATAATATATTATTTAAATTAACAAATCTTTTAAAGAATTTGTTCTCTGAAAATTGCACATAGTTATTATATTCTTTACTTATTGGTCAAGCCCTCGACCTATTAGTATCAGTCAGCTAAATATGTTACCACACTTACACCTCTGACCTATCAACCTCGTGTTCTTCAAGGGGTCTTACTAGCTTACGCTATGGGAAATCTCATCTTGAGGTGGGCTTCACGCTTAGATGCTTTCAGCGTTTATCCCTTCCCGACTTAGCTACCCAGCCATGCTCTTGGCAGAACAACTGGTGCACCAGAGGTCAGTCCATCCCGGTCCTCTCGTACTAAGGACAGCTCCTCTCAAATTTCCTACGCCCGCGACGGATAGGGACCGAACTGTCTCACGACGTTCTGAACCCAGCTCGC
>JAFADP010000101.1 GCA_023424785.1 Bacillota bacterium | reverse complement strand
GGTGGAATGAAGTTTGAAACGCTAGGAGCTAACGGTGAAAACATAGTTTATGAAATAAAAAATATGTTTAAAGCTGAAAACTTCAGATGGATATTAGATAATGCACTAGTAACTAACTGGTTATCATACGGTGGAGGAGTTCTAGGAACAATTTTAGTTGTTATGCTAGGAGTTGGACTAGCTGAAGAAGCTGGGTTACTAGGAACATCAATAAAGAAAATAGGATTAAAAGTATCAGATAAATTTTTACCTTTAATATTAGTATTTTTAGGTATAATGAGTAGTATAGCTACAGATGCTGGTTATATAATACTTATACCACTTGCTGGTTTATTATATGTTGGATTAAAGAAAAATCCACTTATAGGTATGGCGGCTGCATTTGCAGGGGTTTCAGCTGGGTTTAGTGCAAACCTTATACCAGGAACACCAGTAGATGTTATTGTGGGAAGTAATGCTAAGGTATTCTCAGAAAGTCAAGGAGTACCATTTGTAAATGCAGTTGGGGAAGCTTTAAATGCACCAACAATGCACTATAAGTTTATTGTTATTTCAACAGCTTTACTTGCAATAGTAGGTTACATTGTAACAGCTAAAATAATAAAGCCAAGATTAGAAAATGAAAGCTATGTAGTTCCAGAAAATATGGAAGATTTCGTAGTTACAGATGAAGAAAATAAAGCTTTAAGATGGGCTGGACTTGGATTACTTGTTGCACTTGCAATAATAGCTATATTAGGTTTTGGACCATTAGCATCATTTGTTGATCCAGAAACAGGAAGCAAAGTTACTCCATTTATGGATAACATAATATTAATAATAACATTTGCATTCTTTGTTCCAGGATTAGTATATGGAATTAAGATTAAAAAGTTTAACAATGCAATGGATGTTGTAAAAGCTTTATCAAAACAAATGAGTAATATGGGATATATATTAGTATTAACATTTATATCTTATAACTTCTTAGCATTATTAAGCTACTCAAATTTAGGTACATATATTACATACTTAGGAGCTAGAGCTCTTGAAATTATGGGACTTTCAAAATATCCAATAGTATTATTAATAGGATTTATTATAATAACAGCTATAATAAACCTATTTGTTGGAGGATTAACTTCAAAGTGGATGTTACTTGGACCAATATTTATACCAATGTTATATCAAGCAAACAATGCATTAACACCAGATATAGTTGCAGCTGCTTATAGAGTTGCTGACTCATCAACTAATGTAATTTCACCACTTATGTCATATGCAGGTATAATATTAGTATTTATGAAGAAGTACAAGCCAGAATATACTTTAGGTGACTTAATAAAGTTAATGTTCCCATATTCAGTAGCATTCTTAATAGTATGGACAATATTACTAATTGGATTCTTTGCATTAGGAATTCCAATGGGAATATAGCAGGAATACAGTAAAAACACCTTTTTTAAAAACATTTAAATGTTAATAGATTTAAAATAGACTATCAAATTTATTTGTTAGTCTATTTTTTTGATTATATGATAAGATGTTTTTATAAATGATAAAAGTTAGGAGATAATTTATGGAAAAAGGGTTTTTTAGTATAGAAATAAAAACACAAAAAGGAGATATGAGTAATTATTCATATGTAGTAATAGATAAAAAAACAAAAAAAGGAGCAGTAATTGATCCTTCTTGGGAAATTGAAAAAATATTAAATGAAATTAATAAATATAATGTAAATCTTGAAAAAATACTTATAACACATTGTCATAATGATCATGTTAATTTAGTATATGAATTAGTAGAAAAGTATAATGCTAATGTATATATATCAAAAGAAGAACATGATTTTTATGGTTATAAAAGCAAGAATTTAATTACTATTAATGATAAAGATATAATTACTTTAGGAGATACACAAATAAAATGTATATTAACTCCTGGACACACTAAAGGTGGCATGTGCTTTTTAATTGAAGATGAAATATTTACAGGAGATACTTTATTTATAGAAGCTTGTGGAAGGTGCGATTTATCTGGAGGAAATGCTGAAGAATTATTTGAAAGCATAAGATTTATAAAAGAAAATATTGATCAAAACACTATAATACATCCTGGGCATCCATATGGTGTAGGAGAAAATGTTACACTATCAGAGCTTAATAAACGTAATCCATATTATAAAATTTCTAATAAAGAAGAATTTATTAAATTTAGAATGAGAAAAAGATAGCAATTTATACACAATAGTAATGTTTATTTATTATTCAATGGGGATATATTAATATTATTAAAATATATTATGAATAAGGAATGATGAAACTATGAGTAATAAACAAAAGATAAGCCAATTGACATTAGTACCATTTATACTTATGATTTTCACTTCAGTATTTGGCTTTGCAAATATGCCAAGAGCATTTTATTTAATGGGATATTCTGCAATTCCATGGTATGTTATATCTGCAATAGCATTTTTTATACCATATGCATTTATGCTTGCAGAATATGGATCAAGTTTTAAAAATGAAAAAGGTGGAATATATTCTTGGATGGAGAAATCCGTAAATGGTAAGTATGCATTTATAGCAACATTTATGTGGTATGCATCTTATATTATTTGGATGGTAAATATATGTTCAACAATTTGGATACCATTGTCTAATACAATTTTTGGAGAAGATAGAACTGGTAGTTGGTCATTTTTTGGATTAAATTCAACAATGACTTTAGGAATACTAGGAATAATATGGATAGGTTTTATAACTATAATAGCTACAAAGGGATTAGAAAAAATAAAGAAGGTAACATCAGTTGCTGGTTCCGCAGTATCTTTATTAAATATAGTATTATTACTAGGTGCTATTATAGTATTAATATTAAATAAAGGGACATTAGCAGAACCAATTACTGCAACTTCTTTTGTTAATTCACCAAATCCTTCATACTCAAGTATTATTTCTATAATATCTTTTATGGTATTTGCTATTTTTGCATTTGGTGGTATAGAAGTAGTTGGAGGATTAGTAGATCAAACTAAAAATCCAGAAAAAACATTCCCTAAAGGAATTACAATAGCAGCAATGGTTATTTCAATTGGATATTGTATAGGAATTTTAGTAGTAGGTTTCTTTACAAATTGGAATACAACTTTATCATCTGATGAAGTAAATATGGCAAATGTAGCTTATATAGTAATGAAAAATTTAGGTTATGAATTAGGAATGGCATTTGGTACTTCACAAGCTGTAGCACTATCAATAGGTTCATGGATAGCTAGATTTACAGGTATATCAATGTTCTTAGCATTAACAGGAGCATTTTTATCTATAGCATATAGTCCTTTAAAGCAGTTAATTGAAGGTACTCCAAAAGAAATATGGCCAGCAAAATTTGCAAAAATAGAAGATGGTATGCCTAAGAAAGCAATGTATATACAAGGTATAATAGTAGCAGTAATAGTTGCATTAGTTTCATTTGGTGGAGAAGAAGCTAAAGCCTTTTTTGGAAAACTTGTACTAATGACTAATGTAGCAATGACAATACCATATATGTTTATATCTGCAGCATTTCCTTTATTTAAGAGAAATGAGAAGATAAAAAAACCATTTGAAATATATAAAAGCTATGGATTATCATTAGTAATGTCAATAATAGTTACTGTTGTAGTAGGTTTTGCTAATGTATTTACTATAATAGAACCATGGGTAAATGGAAATATAAAAGATACATTATGGATGCTTGCAGGACCAATTATTTTCTCTATAATAGCAATTTTAATTTATAATAATTATGAAAAAAAGCATTTGAAATAAAGATTTCTATATGATAATATTAAATTATCTTAAAAATGGAAGGAGATTTTTTGTGAGTGAGGTAGTTTTAAACTAAGTAATTTAATATAAGTCTTAAAAAATAAGGAGCTTTATAAGTTTCTTTAAAAATCCAATAGTATTGGGTTTATTTAGTGTTGAATTTTTTAGGACTATTTCTTAGTAAAACTATACTTAACAGAAATCTTCATAGTGATTAATATCACTTTTATTTGGGTATTTAAAAATACTTATATTGAAGAATTTAACTGTAGGTAAATTGTTTACCTACAGTTTTTTATTTTATAAAAAGTTATACAAGTAAATAGTCCTAAAGTTCATTAATTATGAATGGAAGGAAAGATATAAAAATGAATATTAAAACATTAGAAAATTTAAATTATAAAGAATTAAAGGAAATAGTAAAGAGCTATTGCGTTAGTGGACTTGGTAAAGTGCTTATAGATAAATTAGAGCCAAGTAGCAATTTAAAACAAGTTAATAGAAGATTAGAAGAAACATCAGAAGGAAGAAGATTATTAGATGTAGGATATTATATACCTCTTGAAGGAATATTTAATATAAATCCACTTATAGATAAAATAGAAAAAGGTGGAGTGTTAGAACCATCAGAATTAACAATGGTTGGAGACTTTTTAAGAGGGTGTAGAAAGATAAAAAACTTTATTAAAGATAAAGAAGGATATGCAGAAACCTTAAGTGCTTATGCTAATAATATTACAGAATGTACTTTTATAGAAGATGAAATAAATATGTGTATAAGAGGAAGTATGGTAGATTCTAATGCCAGTAAAGAACTTAGAAAAATAAGACGTCATATAGATATTTGCCAAGGAAAAATAAAAGAAAAGCTAGAAAAGTTTATAAAAAGTCCTAGTAATAAAGAAGCTATTCAAGAGTTTTTTGTTAGTGAAAGAAATGGAAAATATACTGTACCAATAAAAGCATCATATAAAAATTTTATAAGTGGTACTGTAGTAGAAGTTTCATCTAAAGGAAGTACTGTGTTTATGGAACCTTCTGTAGTTTCAAAATATTCTTTAGAACTTACTACATTAAAAGTAGAAGAAAATATAGAAGAATATAAGATTTTATCTACCTTAAGTGAAATGATAAATGAAAAATTAAGAGAAATAAAAATTAATATAGATGTAATTTCAGAGTACGATATGATTATGGCAAAAGCAAAGTACAGCAAGGAGATAGATGGGATTAAGCCTAATTTAAATAATGTAGGATATATAAAAATAATTAAGGGTAAATATCCTTTAATTAAAAATGTAGTACCACTAGACTTTGAAGTTGGAAAAAGCTATAGAACATTAATAATAACAGGACCAAATGCAGGAGGAAAAACAGTTGTATTAAAAACAGTTGGACTTTTAACATTAGCAGTACAAAGTGGTTTTCATATTGCTGCAAAAGAAGGTAGTGAAATGGCTGTATTTGATAATATTTTTGTTGATATAGGAGATAATCAAAGTGTAGAAAATGCCTTAAGCACTTTCTCATCTCATGTTAAAAATCTATCAGAATGTTTAAGAGAGAGTAATAAAAATACTTTATTATTATTTGATGAAATAGGAAGTGGAACAGAACCAAATGAAGGAGCAGCTTTAGCTATAGCTATATTAGAAGAGTTTTACCATAAAGGATGTATAACAATAGCATCAACTCACTATGGAGAAATAAAAAACTTTTCTCAAAATCATCCACACTTTGAAAATGCAGCAATGGAGTTTAAAAAGGAAACATTAGAGCCATTATACAAGCTTCATATAGGAAAAGTAGGAGACAGTAATGCTTTATATATAGCAAAGAAAATGGGTATAAGTGAAAATATTATAAATAGAACAAAAGATTATATAGAAAATAAAAACTATAATTATGAATTAGTTAAAGAAAGTAAAATAACTAAAAGAAAAGA
>JAFADP010000081.1 GCA_023424785.1 Bacillota bacterium | reverse complement strand
CCTAATCCATTATATATAAATAACTTACTATTAATAAGTTTTTCAAAATCCTTTGGTTTTAAATCTACATCATGAGGTTCTACATTCTCAGGTACTAATGAATTTACCTCTATCTTATCTCCTCCTATAAGCTCTGCAAATTCTTTTACTGGGCTTATTGATGTTGTAACTTGAATCTTATCATTTGACTTACTATCCTTTGAACCACATCCAACAAAAATAGCACAAGATAATATAGCTGTACTAATTGCTAATAAAAATTTCTTCATAAACTCCTCCAATTGCATATGATTTGCATTTTCGTTTTTATTATAAATCTATATTATATAAGTGTCAAATAATTTTTATATATAAATTACATTTTTATCTATGTTATTTTTTGATAAAATGTCTTCTTCTATCTTCTGACATGTGAATATTATACATTGACCTTTTATTTTTTCATTAATAAGTAATAATGCTTTTTCTCTTCTTTTTTCATCATATTGAACAAATGCATCATCTAAGATTATAGTATATTCCTCTTCATCTTCAAATATTAAGTCTATAAAAGCTAATCTTAAAGATAAGTATAACTGATCAGATGCACCATTACTTAAAAACTCTCCATTAAATAAATTTTCATCACTTCGAACCATCATCTCATAATTATTACCAAGCTTTATTTCCTTATACTTATTTGATGTTAATATATCAAAATTAGAATATATTCTTCTATTTATCTCTGGTCCTACTTCTTTTTTAATTTCATCAAATGACTCATCTAAAGTACTTAAAGCTAAGTTTAATGCGCTTAACTTCTTTTCCTCTTTTTTTATTTTATCATCTATAATAGATATTTCTTCTTCTATAACTACTACATTTCTTTTTCCTAATAATCTATTATTTATACTATTTTCTAAATCCTTTATAGTTTTTTCACATTCTAATAGCTCTTTTGATTTATTTTTTTCCTCTACTTCTATATCTTCTTGTGAACTATAAGAATACTCATCATTTATATCATTTAATATATCTTTTAAATCATTCTTTATAGACTCTATATCTCTATCTTTTAATAATGCCTTATAAGTACTTTCTATAGATAATAATGTAGAATGTATCTCTTCTAACTTTCTAAGCTTTTCTTTATATTTTTTTATATAAATCTCAATGTCTAATAAACTTTCTAAATCTACATTCATTACATTAAGCTTTTCTCTTAATTTATTTTCAATTAAATTTATATTTTCCTTTAATTCTTCTAAATTATTATTATTAGAATTAATATCTATAAGCAAAATTTCTTTTTGCTTTACTAATTCATCATGTATACATACTTTTTCAATAATATCATCTATATAGCTGCAATTTGCCATTCTTTTCATAGACTCTATAATCTTATAATTTTTATTATATTTTTTAATTATATCTTGTGTATTCTCATCATTTAACACATTATTTATTTCTTCTATTTTTAAAAGAAGTCTCTCATCTTCTTTTTTATATATTTCATAATTTTTTAAAGCTGAAATAAGAGCAGTATAATCACAAACTTTTATTTTCTTCATATATTCTGATAAGCACTGTTCTATATCATGTATTGTATTATTTAGTTCTTCAAATCTTATTTTATTCTTTTCTTTTATTTCTTCCTTAATAGCTTCTTCTCTTCCTTTAAAAATAAACTGAGCTGCTAATACTGTTAACACTCCTCCTATAACAAGTGATATAGCTCCATATAAAGGATATCCTAAAAATAAAATAACTAATCCAATAGCTAATAATAGTCCACCTACTAATACTTTATTCTCCTCTAAAGATAATCTTTTAAGATTTCCTCCTTCACTTATATCATAGGTTTCAGCTAAAAATTTTAACTCTTTTAGATTTTTTTCGTAATCTATTAATTTTTCTTTCAAGTCATCTCTAAAGTCTTTTATATTATATATAGTTCCTAACTTACTCTTATTTTCATTTCTCTTCTCTTGTATTTTATTAAAATTAAGTTTTAAACTCTTAAAGTAATCTAATCTTTCTTTTAAGTTTTTTTGTTCATATTTTAAGTTTATAAGTTTATCTTTTAAGTTATCTCCAAAAATATCTAAAAACTTATATTCCTCAAGATTACTATTTATTCTTTCTAAGTTATTATTTAATTCTTCATGCTTATGAAGTAGCTCTTCTTTTTTATCTAAAAGATTTAAATATTCCCTGTTTTGCTCTTTTAAATCTTCTATAAAACTATCATTTATTATTTCTTCTCCACATAATAAATCATCACTTATTTCTTTTTCTCTTTCTTTTAGTTCTTCAGACTTTTTTAAATATCTTATTATCTCCTTATATTCTTTTTGAATATTTATCTTCTTTATATACTTTTTATAAATTTCTAATTTAGATAGTTCTTCTTTTAAAATCTTCTTTTTATTCTTTTCTATTAAGAGTTTATTTTCCCAGTCTAAATTTTTTTCTGCTATTTTATATCCTTCATATCTTTCTTCTAATAAATCAGCTCTTTTTTTTCTTAGTAAATCTAAGGTTCCAATACCCCTTGCAGTTGTAAGGCTTTTCTTTATAGCCTCCAACTTCTTCAATGCTCTTTCTACTGGAACTTCATTTTCACCACATCCAAACATAGATGTTATTTTTTCCATTATTTCTTCTTCTTTATCTTTTTCAAAAGACACACCTAATTGTTTAATAAATAGAGTTTTTTCAAAAGTACTTCTATTAACTCCTAAAAAATATTTCCCTGGCATTTCTGAATCAATATTCTTTACCTCATCTCCAGTTAAATAATCTAAAACTTTAGAAGTATCTTCTTTTTTAGTGGCACCAAATGTTCTCTGTAATATATAGTCTTTATTTTTATATTCAACAACCATTTCTCCTTTTATTACATTACCACTAAAGGGCATATATCTCTGTCTTTCTGATATTCCCTTAATCTTTTTAGAGTTAATACCATAAAGCATTACTTTTATAAATGCTTCTATGGTACTCTTTCCTTTCTCATTTTCGCCATATATTAAATTCAAGCCTTTTTTAAAATTTATTTCTTTATTAGTAATACCACCAAAAGAATATATTTTTAATTCTTTAATAATCACCCATATTCACCTCATCTTCTAAAAGACTTGATATTCCAATTTTTATTGCCATCTTTATTATTTCCTTTTCATATTCATCTTCAGTTTCATTTAACTTAGATATAAGTTTATTAATAAATATACTTTTTACTGAATATCCTTTTAAAATTTCTTCTAAATTTAGTGATATACTTGTTTTATCAATAACTTTACAGTAATAAAAATCATTTTCTATTTTCATTTTTAATATATTTTCATCTATATTAAATTCTTCACTAACTTCTCCTTTTAATACTATTTTATATAGATTATTCTTTCTCTTACTTTCATCAATATTACTTAAAATCTTTTCTTTAACACTATCATAATTAAAACAACCTGTTATATCTACTATAACTTCTTCATAGTTTCTCTTAGATGTTTTTATAAAGTTTAAATCAACAACACCTTTTGAAACATATCCATATATAATTCCCTTATCTCCAGTTTCATCAAATCCTCTTCCTTGTGGACATCCACTGTAAGCATAATAAGTTTTTCCTTCTTTCATAATTCCACTAAAACTATGCCTATGTCCTAATGCTATATAATCCATATTACTTTGAGCAATTTGTGAAGTAGTAATTGGGTTATACTCATTTCCATCTTCTAAACTAGATAATTCACCATGTAGAACCATTATATTTATTTCATTCCCATAATAAGAAAAGTCTTTAATAATAGATTTATTTATATACTTATTACTAAAACCAGCTCCCCATACATTTGTATCAAGTTCTTTTATATATACTTTCTCCAAATTCTCTTTAAATATATGTACATTTTTAGGCCAATTTACTAACTTATAAAAAGACTTACTTCCATATGGATCATGATTTCCTGGGCTAATAAATACTCTTGTATTTTCAATTAAACCAAGAGTATTTTCTATAAAATATAAAGTTTCTTTACTTAAAGTTAGATTATCAAAAATGTCACCTGCTAATAATAATATATCTACACTTTTTTCTTTACAAAATGAAACTATACTAGAAAAAACCTCTCTCAATTCTTCTTTATTTCTATTTCTTTGCTCTTCATCCATATCATTAAAAGGTGTATCAAAGTGAAGGTCTGCAGCATGAACAATCTTTACTTTTTTCATATTTTTCCTCTCCTCCACAAATTTTTCTTATGATTTTATTATATTTAATTTTAAAAACAAAGTCACTTAAATAAATTATTATAAACAATAAATTTGTAACCTTAATGTTATTTAATAATATTATTTAAGTGATATTATATATTTATAATCTAAATAAATCGGAGGGAGCTCAAAATTATGAGTAATCATAATAAAGTATCAAGAAAAGAAAGAAATAGACTAAGAAAAAAAATTATAAAGAAAAACAAAAGATTATTTGCAAGCTTTATTTTTATCTTTATAGTTGTAATATCTTTAATTGGATATAAATTAATAATAAATAAAGATAATAATAAAATATTAAGTAATAAGCCTTTTGAAGAATCAACTACAGTAACAAGTAAATTAGAAACAAGCACTACAGAGCCTGAAAATGAGACAAGCACTATTTCACCTAGCACAAATAATAACAACTCAGGATATTTAAAATTGGAGGACGATCCAAATGCAGAAGATGCAATGATGGTTTTCCATAATACCGAAGGATTATTAAAAGGTACTAAAACTTATCCTGTAAGAACCGATGGAAAAAAAGTTGTTTATTTAACCTTTGATGATGGTCCATCAACAACTAATACACCTAAAGTATTAGATATTTTAGAACAATATAATGTTAAAGCAACTTTCTTTGTCTTAGGTAAATCTATAGATACAGATTCTCAAAGCAAAGAATTATTAAAGCGAATAGCAAATGATGGACATGCTATAGGAAATCACAGTTATTCTCATGATTATAATTATTTATATCCAGGTAGAATAATTAACTCTGAAAATTTCATGTATGATATAAATAAATGTAATGATAGTTTAAAAAGAGTTCTTGGAGATGACTTTAAAACAAGAATTATAAGATTTCCAGGTGGATATTGGAGTTGGGATGGAAGGACAAACATTAGACCTATTTTAGATGAACAAGGATATGCAATTATAGATTGGAATACACTAAATGAAGATGCACAAGGTTCAAAAAAAGATGCTAATCAACTATTAGAATGTACAAAGAAAAATACTGAAGCTCTTGGTCCAAATGCTGATAGTATTGTATTACTAATGCATGATACTTATGGAAAAGAAGCTACAGTAGATGCACTTCCTCAAATTATTGAATACTACCAAAGTCTAGGTTTTGAATTTAAAACTATTAAATAATGAAAGAATAATGAAAGAAGAGGATAGTTAATACTATCCTCTTCTCGTAGATTCAATACTATAAAGTGAATATCGTGGTGAAATTACTTTATTTATTAGAAGTTTAATTTCGATATTATCTTAGTCCACTCTCGTATTGCTCTACCATTCTTTTTACCATCTCGCCGCCAACGGAACCACATTGTCTTGCTGATAGGTCTCCATTGTAGTCCTTAAATGGTACCCCTAATTCATTGGCAATCTCATTCTTGAACTTACTTAATCCATTTTTAGATTCTGGAACTAATGCTTTGTTTGACATGGCTGATCCCTCCTTAGGTTTATGGTATTGTAAGTTAATTAAAAATTGTTTTGAATTAACTTACACTATTATATTGCCCCGGTTAAAAAAAATTATTCTTATTTTTGAAAGTTTTTTATTTATATTGTTTAATAATTAAATTTAATATATAATTATTTTAACAAATATTTTGATTATCAAAATATTCTATTATCAAATGAAAGTGAGGTTAAATAAATTTATGAAATTGAACCCTTTAAAAATTGATGATATTTCTGTTAGACTACCAATTATACAAGGTGGTATGGGAGTTGGTGTATCTCTATCTAATTTAGCATCAGCAGTTACTAATGCTGGTGGCATAGGAGTTATATCTTCTGCTCAAATAGGATTTAGAGAAAAAGATTTTGATAAAAAACCTTTTGAATGTAATATAAATGCACTAAAAAAAGAAATTGCTCTAGCTAAAGAGAAATGTAAAAATGGAGTCTTAGGAGTAAATATTATGGTAGCTACAACTGGATATGCTGAGTCTGTAAAAGCTGCTATTGAAGCTGGAATAGATATAATTATATCCGGTGCTGGCTTACCAACAGTTCTTCCTAAACTAGTTAAAGGCAGTAAAGTTAAAATTGCTCCTATTGTTTCTTCCTTGAAGGCTGCTAAAATTTTATTAAAACTATGGGATAAACATGATGAAGCAACTGCTGATATGGTTATTATAGAAGGCCCAAAAGCAGGAGGCCATTTAGGATTTAAAGCAGATAAGTTAGAAGATGAACAAGAGCATTTTGACGATACTGTTGTAAATATAATAGAAGAAGTAAAAAAGTACCGTGAAAAGTACTCTAAGGATATTCCTGTTATTGTTGCAGGTGGGGTATTTGATGCAAGTGATGTTGCAAGATATTTAAAGCTTGGTGCAAACGGTGTACAAATGGCTACAAGATTTGTTGCTACTGAAGAATGTGATGCATCAATAGAATTTAAAAATGCTTATATTAATGCAACAAAAGAAGAAGTAAGCATAGTAAAAAGTCCTGTAGGAATGCCAGGAAGAGCCATACTTAATCCTTTTGTTAAAGCCACAAAACAAAAGAATATAAAAGTTACTAAATGTTATAATTGTCTAGAACCTTGTAACCCATCTAGCACTCCATATTGCATAACAGCGGCTCTAATAAATGCAGTAAAAGGTGACGTAGATAATGGATTAATATTCTGTGGTGAAAATGTATATAAAGTAAATAAAATATCTAAAGTCAAAGAAATAATTGATGAGATTCAAGAAGAAATAGTAAATTATTAAAAGTTATGGATGCTACTAAAGTAGCATCCATAAAACTTTTTATATAACTATTACATACTAATTTTTACTCATCTTATATCTATTATTTTATCAATATCTATAATATATATTATTTTACAATGTTTTTTAAAATTCTCCTTTATTTTTAAGATTTTTCAGAATTCTTATATTATTTACATTCTTTGTTGCTTGCTATATACTTTATTATGTAGAATTTATTCGGTATGGGGGTGAGTTTATGAGAAAAAATAATGAATCTGTAAAAGATGATATTGGTCTATTTATTCCTATTCTTTCTTTATTATTAGCATTTCCTTCAATTGTTAATATATTTATCTTAACTATGATGTATATATTTAGAAATGACATTAATGAATTTATTTCTTATAGTAACACAGAATTAATTATTATGTTAATTTTATCAATATTAACAATTATATCTCTAATATTAATTTGTTTAAGAAAGAAATTTGCAGTTTATCTATATTATATAGTAGGAATAATTAAATTAATTACACAAGTTATGCATACAGGAATACATGATTTCGGTGATGTATTTAGCTATCTATTCTCAATATCAATTCCAATAATATATTTTATATTATTGTATA
>JAFADP010000061.1 GCA_023424785.1 Bacillota bacterium | reverse complement strand
TAATGATTCTATTTATATATTTGTTATAAGTTTCATTTTCTTTTTTTGTTAATATATTTAATATTTCTAATACTTCTTCAGAGAATCCATTACTTCTTAAATAGTCTAAAGTAATATGTGTATCTTTAATAACATCATGTAAAACTGCGCATATTTTTTCTAATTCTGTACTCATTGAAAACATTACTCTTAAAGAATGAAGTATATAAGGACTTCCATCTTTATCAAGCTGATTTTTATGTGCATCTGTAGCTATTTGAATTGCCTTATTTAACATAAGTAATCATCTCCATGAACTCAAATGTTAAATAAAGTATATCAATTTTCTACTTATATAATCAACTTTTAAAATGTAAACTTAATAAAACTTTACTTAATATTTACATAGATATAACTTTTCTAATAATTATTTAAACTTTCTCCATTAGTTTCAATAACCTTTTGATACCAATAGAAACTATCTTTCTTTATTCTTTCTAATCCTAAGATTTCATCATCAGTTCTATTTGTATAAACTAATCCATAACGCTTTCTAAATCCTTGTGCAGAACTTAGTAAGTCCATAAATGACCAAGGACAGTATCCAAGCATTTCAACGCCATCTTCTATAGCTTGAGCACAAGCATTAATGTGACTTCTTAAATAATCAATACGATATGAATCATGAACCTTTCCATCTTCTAAAACATCTGGAGTTCCTAAGCCATTTTCAGTTATTATAAGTGGAAGATGATATCTTTGCCAATATTCATTTAATGCAACTCTTAATCCTGATGGATCTATTGCTGCTCCATATTCTGAAGCCTTTAAGTTTGGATTCATTGACATTTTAAATAATCCATACATACTAAAATCTACTGTTCCTTCTCTACTTCCAAAAGGATGTTCATTATCTTCTGGCAATGCAGATGCACAGTTTGTTCTATAATAGTTTACTGCTATAAAGTCCATTTTTGCAGATTTTAATATTTCTTTATCTCCCTCTTCCATATGAGGCATAATATTTCTTTTCTTTAAATAGTTCATATAATAACCTGGATATTCTCCATAATAGTGCATATCTAACATATAATAAACTTTAAAATTATCATTCATTCTTGCTGCATAAACATCCTCTGGATTACATGTTAATGGATATGTAACTGAAGATGATACTGCTGCACCTATTTTACTTCCTTCTATCATTTCATGACATGCATTAACTGCAAGAGCATGAGCTAAACACATATTATAATCCATTTGTGCTCTCATTTTATCTATTTTATAAGCATCTTTTTCATCATAAATATTTATTCTTTCTTCAACTCTTACAATTAGATTTTGCTCATTATGAGGTTGCCAGTACTTTACACGATCTCCAAACTCTCTAAAGCATATTTTTGCAAATCTCTCAAATGCAAATACTGTCTCTCTACTTTCCCATCCATTATACTTTTCAACTAATGCAAATGGTAAATCAAAATGATATAAAGTTACAAAAGGTTCTATATTACACTCTATTAATTTATCTATAACCTTATTATAAAATTCTATTCCTTTTTCATTAACTTCTCCATCACCATCTGGAATAATTCTACTCCATGCTATTGAAAAACGATAAGTTTTCATTCCTAACTCTTTCATTAATTCAATATCCTCTTCAAAATGGTGATAAAAATCTGAGGCTATTTTTGTATCTGCTTGTATATGAGATTTCTTAAAAGAATTGAAATCTGCTACGCTCATTCCTTTTCCATCTTCATCCCAAGCCCCTTCAATTTGAAATGCTGAAGATGATGCACCCCATAAAAAATCTTTTGGAAATAATTTATTCATAAAGTTCCTCCACTCTGCTTTAGTAAAATTTATTAATTAGTCTTGTAAGTCTTCAAAACCTACTATATATGTTAATATAGCTGAACCAAAAAATGCAATTGCAATTCCACCTAAGTAACTTAAAAATGCTAGTGTTCCTGCTTCAGCATAAACTGGTATAGTTAAAACCCCTTGATTAGCAAAAGCATTTCCATATGCTCCTCCAAGTCCCATAACTCCACCACCAATAGCACCACATATTACAGCACAAATCATTGGCTTCTTTAAACGAAGATTAGCACCATAAATAGCTGGCTCAGTAATACCAAATAATGCTGTAATACTAGCAGACATTGATATAGTTTTTAAATCTTTATTTTTAGTTTTAAAGAATACTCCAAGAGCTGCTCCTGCTTGTGAAAAGTTTGCTGCTCCTGCAAATGCTAATAAATTTTGTCTTCCTGTTTTAGCAACATCATTAATTCCTATAGGTAATAATGCTCTATGGGCACCAAAGATAACTAAAACACACCATAATCCTCCAATAAATGCTCCACATAACATTGGACTAAATTCATAAATAGTTCTATATGTATAGTTTATACCATTTCCTAAATAAATACCTATTGGTCCAAATATAAATAAAGTTGCTGGAAGCATAATAATCATTGATAATGTTGGAACCATAATTATTTTTATTACTTCTGGTATGTACTTATTTAAAAATCTTTCAATATAAGATAATACAAATATAGCAATTATTATTGGAATTACAGATGATGTATATGTTGCTTTAGTTAATGTAATTCCAAAAAACTTAACAGCTTCTTCTCCAGTCATTAATGTTGTAAAAGCTGGATAACATAGTGTTGCTCCAAGAATCATAGATATAACTTGATTACACTTAAACATCTTAGATGCAGTATATCCTAAAATAATAGGCATAAAGTAAAACACAGCATCTGCTAAAGAATTTAAAATAATATATGTTTGACTTTCTTTAATATTAATTCCATGCTTATTCATGTAATACATAGCTAAAACTGATAAAATTCCTTTAATCATACCAGATCCAGCTATAGCCGGAATAATAGGTGTAAATATTCCTGCTATGGTTGTTAAAATATTATTCCATATACTTTGTTTATTTTCTGATTTACAAGAAACATTCTTATTGTTCTCTTGAGGAATAATTTTAATCATTTCTTCATAAACTTTTGTAACCTTATTACCAATTACAACTTGTACTTGACCCATACTTTCAACTACAGTAATAACACACTCTATCTTTTCTAACTTTTCTTTATTTACCTTAGATGCATCATTTAATTTAAACCTTAATCTTGTCATACAATGACTAAATTCTTGTATGTTTTTTTCTCCACCTAAGTTTTCTAAAATATCTTTCGATATTTTCTTAAAATCCATAAAAAGTCCTCCTGACACTAATCATTTAAGTAAAATTTGTAAAATTTCTTAGTATTTTACTAGGAAATAAATATTGTAAAACACCCAGTTAATAATTATTATCTATTAATATTTCTTATTATATCATATTTCTTAATATATGCAAAAAAATAATAAGAGATGCTTTTTCACATCACTTACTACTTATTATCTTTTACTTTTTAACTCTTAACTATTAACTCTTAACTTTATATAGGCATTTTAGTAGTGAAAAATATTACTACCTTCTATATTTTTTGTGAATATATTCTATAAAATTTATATTATTGACATACTGAATAATCGTGCTATACTATATAAAAAAAATTAAGGAGAATTTTAAATGAATATAATTATTTCACCAGCAAAGAAAATGCAAGTATGTAATAATGATATAGTAAATGAGGGTATGCCTTGTTTTATTGAAAAAACAACTGAGCTTTACAATACTTTAAAATCATTTTCTTATGAAGAATTAAAAAAATTACTTGTATGTAATGATGAAATTGCTGAACTTAATTTTAACAGATATAAATCTATGGACTTATCAAGAAACTTAACACCAGCTATATTAGCTTATGATGGAATACAATATAAGTATATGGCTCCAAATGTTTTTAATAATGATGAGTTTAATTATGTACAAAAGCATTTAAAAATATTATCTGGCTTCTATGGAGTTTTAAAGCCTTTTGATGGAGTTGTTCCTTATCGTCTTGAAATGCAGGCCAAACTTAAATTTAATGGTTATAAAAACCTTTATGATTTTTGGGGAGAAAGCTTATATAAGGAACTTACTAAAGAAAGTAATATAATTTTAAATTTAGCTTCTAAAGAATATAGTAAGGCTATTGAAAAGTATTTAACTAAAGATGATATATTTATTACTTGTATATTTGGTACATTAAAAGATTCCAAAATAAAAGTTAAGGCTAC
>JAFADP010000021.1 GCA_023424785.1 Bacillota bacterium | reverse complement strand
TAAATAAATATAAGATAAATACAAATCAGCAAGTTATTATAGGACCACCAAAGGTTTATCCAGAAAGATTAGTTGAAGCATTATCAAAGTATTTTGAAAGAAAAGAAGATGTAAGAAGTGCATTTTTAGTGGAATACACAAATGGTGAAACAAAGCCACATTCATTAGTAATTGTTGATACATTAGGTGAAATGGAGAGCCTTGTTAGGGAAGCTAGTCAAGTTATTAAGGGAACATTACTAGAAGGTGATTTTGTAGAATTTATGGAATTAGATATAACTTCATCTATTGGTATACATGTACTTAATACAGCTAAACCATTTTTCTCAAGAATTTAATAAAATAAGTTTTGTTTTATGGGGCTATCATATTAGCGGATAAAAAGATTTGCTAGCGATATAATGGGGAGTGATAAATTGAATAAATCTAACAAGCTAATAAAGATATTAATTCTTATGTTAATTATGTATATTATAGATTTTTTAATTGCACCTAACGTTTTTAAAAGTCAGTATCCTGATGACATAGGAGCAGGTATTATATTTTATACATCAATTATTGTTAGTTCAATTATTGGAATGCTTGCAATTTCAAACAATATTGTTTACTATATCTTAGGAGATATTCTGTATTATATTTTAATACTTATTTATCATCCTATAGGAGCTTATGGAATAGGCATGGTTGGAATTTTACCAAGAGTATATAAAAAAGAAGCAGCTCCATTTCATATAGCTATTATAATTATATCTTTATTAATAGTGCAGATAGTTATGAGTATAGTAGTTAAGATAATAAAAGTTATTCGTAATAGATAGTGTTATAGAGGCTGTCATGCTAATTATTTAGTGAGACAGCCTTCTTTATTTAGGAGGAAAATTATGGAAGAGTTAAGTACCCAACAAGTTAATAATATTTTAAAAAATCATAAAGAGTATTTTTATAAAAATGAGACTTTAAATATAGATTTTAGAATAGAGCAGTTAAAAAAGTTAAGAGAAGCTATTATAAAATATGAAGATAAAATATCAGAAGCCCTTAGAAAAGATTTAGGTAAGGGGAATTTTGAAAGTTATAGTAGTGAAATTGGTTTTGAATTAGTAAGTATAAAAAATACAATTAAGAACTTAAAAAAATGGGCTAAGGTGAAAAAGGTAAAAACACCAATATATTTATATCCATCAAAGAGTTATATAATGAGAGAACCTTATGGAACAGTATTAATAATAGGACCATATAATTATCCATTTCAATTAACTATTGAACCATTAATAGGAGCAATAGCTGGAGGAAATACAGTTGTATTAAAGCCATCAGAGCTTACTCCTAATGTATCAAAAGTAATTTTAGATATGATAAGTGAAACTTTTAATGAGAATTATATAAGTGTAGTAGAAGGAGCTATAGAAACTACAACTTCTCTTATAAATAGTAAGTTTGATTATATTTTCTTTACAGGAAGTGTCAATGTAGGAAAAATAGTAATGGAGGCTGCGTCTAAAAACTTAACTCCAGTAACTCTTGAACTTGGAGGTAAAAGTCCTGTTATTGTAGATAAAAGTGCAAGTATTGAAATTTCATGCAAAAGAATAATATGGGGAAAAACTCTTAATGCAGGGCAAACTTGTGTAGCTCCTGATTATGTATTTGTTCATAAAGATATAAAAGAGGAATTTATTAATAAGTGCAAGGAAGTTATAAAAGAATTTTATGGTGAGGATATAAAAAATAATAAGGATTTTTCTTCTATAGTTAATGAAAGACATTTTGAAAGAATAAAAAATATATTAGAGAAGGATAAAGAATTTATAGTATATGGTGGTAGGTGTGATAAGAGTAAAAAGTTTATAGAACCTACATTAATATGCTTACCAGAAGGTAAAGGTGCATCTATGAATGAAGAAATTTTTGGGCCAGTTCTACCTATTATAGAATATGAATATTTAGATGAGGTAATAAAGAAAATAAATAAAGGGGAAAAGCCACTTGCATTATATCTTTTCACTAATAATAAAGATGTAGAGAGAAAAGTTTTAAGTAGCGTATCTTCTGGTGGAGTAAGTATTAATGATACTATAAGTCATTTAATTAATCATAATTTACCTTTTGGAGGAGTAGGGAATTCAGGTATAGGTTCTTATCATGGAGAATATAGCTTTAATACATTTACTCATGAAAAAAGCATATTAAAAAAAGGAACAAAGTTAAATATAGACTTAGTTTTTCCACCATATAATAAACTTAGTTTAATTAAGAAGGTATTCAAGTAAATTGGATTCTTGACTAATTTTAACCAGTAGGATAATATTAATTAAAATAAAAGTAAATTAGCTGAAGGGAGAGACTTAATTTGGGGCAAGATAACAAAGGAATATTAGGTTATTTAAATAATAAATTATTAATATGTGATGGAGCTATGGGAACATATTACTCTGAAATTACAGGTAATGATATAGAATATTGTGAATTTGCAAATATAAATAATAGAGAGGTTATCAAGAGAATTCATAATGAGTATATAGAAGCAGGAGCAAAGCTTATAAGAACTAATACATTTTCTGCAAATACATTTACTTTAGGAATATCTAGAGAAGAATTAAAGAATGTAATTAAAGCAGGAATAGAAATAGCTAAAGAAGTTACATTAAATAAAGAAGTTTTTATAGGAGCAAGTATAGGTCCTGTTAGATTAGATCCATTAGAAAATAAGGAAGAAAAGGCTTTAGATGAACTTAAATTTATAGTAGATACTTTCTTAGAAAATAATATTAATATATTTGTATTTGAAACATTAAGTAATACACATAATTTAAAAGAAATATCAAAGTATATAAAAGAAAAAGATAGTAATGCATTTATATTAACTCAATTTGCAATAAAACCAGATGGATTTTCTAGAGATGGTATTAGTATAAAAAGAATATTTGAAGAATTAGATAATATTAAAGAAATTGATTCAATTGGACTAAACTGTGGTATGGGACCAACTTTTATTTATGATATTCTTAAAACATTAGATTTAAAAGGAAAAATAATATCAGCCCTTCCTAATGCAGGACACCCTATGGTTGTTCAAGAAAGAACAGTATATACTAATAATCCAGAATACTTTAGTAGAAAGATGGATCTTATAAAATCTTTAGGTGTATCTATTATTGGAGGATGTTGTGGAACAACTCCAGCATATATAAAAAGATTATCATCAGAGAGAAATATAAAAGAAATATGTATGCCAAGAAGTGAAAAAAAGGTAGAGGTTATAGAAGATAAAAATAAGGTTATAAATACTTTTAGTGAAAAGTTAAAAAATAATAAGTTTGTAACAGCTATTGAACTATCTGCACCTATGGATACAGATATAAAATCACTTATGGAAGGTGCTAGACTATGTAAGGAAAATGGAATAGACCTTGTAACAATTCCAGATTCACCAATGTCTAGAGTTAGGGCAGATTCTGTAATTATATCTTCTAAAATAAAAAGAGAAGTGGGTATAGAGGTAATGCCTCATATATGTTGTAGAGATAGAAATACAAATGCTATAAGATCAAGTATTTTAGGTGGTCATATAGAAAATATAAGAAATATTTTAGCTATAACAGGAGACCCAGTATCTGATGCAAATAAAGTAGAAACAAAAAATGTATTTAATTTAAATTCCTTTAAATTAATAAATCTTATAAAAGACACTAATGAACAAGTATTTAAAGGTGATGAAATATTAATAGGTGGAGCATTAAACTTAAATGTAAGAAATAAAGAAGCAGAATATAAACGTATGGTTAAGAAAATAGAAAATGGTGCAAAATTCTTCTTAACTCAACCAATATATGATGATGAGACTATAGAATTTTTAAAGGTTGTAAGAGAAAGAACAGATGCTAAAATATTAGCAGGAATACTTCCTATTGTAAGCTATAGAAATGCACAATTCTTAAATAATGAGCTTCCAGGAGTTAAAATTCCAGAAGAAATAATAAATAGATTTTCACCTGAAATGAGTAAAGAAGAGGGACAAGAAGTTGGAATAGAAATTGCAACAGAACTAGGTAAGAAATTAAAAGATATTTGCGATGGATTCTATTTTATAACACCATTTAAAAGAGTGTCCATGCTTATAGAAATTATAAATAGAATAAAATAGTGTTAAATTATTACTTTGCTTTTCCTATAGATTAAAAAAGAGCTTTAACAGCTCTTTTTTATTGTCTAAACTTAAGTAAATCCCATCTTGTAGAAACTTTAAATTTTCTATAAAGATTTTGTATGTGCTTCTTTAAAGTATGAGTGCTAATACATAGTTTTTCAGCAATTTCGTTTGATTGCATTTCTTCAAAAAGTAACTTTAATACATCTACTTCTCTGTTTGTTAAATGATATTCTGCTGCTAAGTTAGATATAGAATAGGTATGACTAGGAGAAAAACTTGCAGTATAGTTTTGATAAAAACGATAATTTAGATGATCTTGAAGTAAATTCATAATAAACATTTCATCATCTGTAAAATCCCCTTCTTCTTTTGTACGATATAATGTTATAATACCTAAAAATTTATCTTTAAATACAATGCTCATTTGAAGTGAATAATGAAGACCGAATGGTTCATACCAATTCTTATATATAGAAGTTTTAACGCGAGCTTCATCAGGCATTAAATCAGTTTCCCTAATAATAATGCACTTTCCACTAATCATAATCCATCTACTGTAATCTTCATCTTCCATGTTTAAATAGTTCTTTTCTGCAATGCTAAACTTTGGAGGATAGCATACAGGATTACATAATAGATGTTTATCATTTTTATGATCAGCCATTAAAATACTTGATCCACTATTTGGAATTAATAAATTTAACAAGTTTAAGAATGTTAACTTCATTGTATTAAAATCAGGAATGCTGTAAATTTTATATATTATGTCATTAAGTAAAAGCACTTCATTATTTTTCATAAGTTTATATCCTCCTTTTAATACTCATATATTATTATAACATATATTTTAGAATTAAGTTATGGTATAGAAGTATAAAGGAGTAACTATTTTATATAATAAAGGAGTATATTGGGAGTATAAATGCTTAAAAATGAGTAGCTCACCTTACAAAATAATACAAAATAGGTATAATAATCACCAGTTTGGCTAATTGAGAATCTTAAACTGATGGTATATAATAACATCATAGTAAATAAAAAATAAAATAACAAATGAGATATACAAGGGTGTATTTTTTGCCACGATGTTGTGGTAAAAATACACCTTTTTTTAGCTAGCAGAAATGATTATATATCTTATAGTAATGAAAGGAAGAGATATTTATGGAAAATAAGGATAAGGTAATAGAAGGATTAGAAAAAGCAATTAATTATATTAAGAGTGATAAATTAGATGATGCAACAAAAGAACAAATTACAAAGGATACAGTAAATTATTTTGATAACTATGTAAGTCCAGGATGGTTAAAATATAGAAAATCTGTTTCAACTAATGCAGCAGTTGTTGAGTGGAAAGATTATGGAGCATATTGTACAGGACTTTATGGAGAAGAATTTATTGATTGTTTAGGAGGATTTGGTATATTTACTTGTGGACATAGAAATGAAGAAATTATAGAAGTTGTAAAGGCTCAATTAGAGCATCAAGCATTACATTCACAAGAATTATTAGATCCATTAAGAGGGTATTTAGCAAAAGCTGTAGCTGATATTACACCAGGAGATTTACAATATTGTTTCTTTACAAATGGTGGAGCAGAAGCTGTAGAAATGGCATTAAAGCTTGCTAGAATAGCTACAGGCGGAAGATGGTATATATCAACAGTTGGAGCATTCCACGGAAAGTCTATGGGGGCTGTATCTATGGCAGGTAAGGGAACTTATAGAATACCTTACACACCAATGGTACAACAAGTACAACATGTTGAATATGGTAATGCAGAAGATATGAGAAAAGCCATTAGAAATCTTCATGCTGTTGGAGAAAAAGTTGCAGCAGTAATATTAGAACCAATTCAAGGGGAAGGTGGAGTTATAATTCCTCCTAAAGGATATTTAAAAGAAGTAAGAAAGATATGTGATGAATATGGAGTAGCATTAATATTTGATGAAATTCAAACTGGTATGGGTAGAACTGGTACTATGTGGAGATGTGAAGCAGAAGATGTTACACCAGATATTATGACCTTTGGTAAAGCATTTGGTGGCGGTATAATGCCAATAACAGGTATAATTTGTAGACCTCATATGTGGACACAAGACTTAATTGATAATCCATGGTTATTAGGATCACCAACATTTGGAGGAAATCCACTTGCATGCTCAGCTGCTATAGCAACAATAGATTATATGCTTAAAAATGACATTCCAGGTCAATGTAGAGATAAGGGTGAGTACTTAATTAATGGATTAAATAAATTATGGAGAAAGTACCCTGAAGTAATAGATGAAGTTAGAGGAGTAGGGTTAATGATTGCAGTTGAATTTTGTCATAGTGATGTTGGATATGATGTGGCAAAGGGACTATTTGCAAGAGGTGTTATGACAGCAGGAACACTTGTAAATGCAAAATGTATTAGATTTGAACCAACAGCAGTTATAACTAAAGAAGATATTGATAAGGTTATTGAAAGAATGGATGCAGCATTATCAGACACAAAGAAAAATTTTAACCTTGAAGAAAAAATAGGATAATTAATATATTAAGTGTGACTTATTACTTTGCGTTACTTAGAGCTGTAGTTTTCAAAAGCAAAGTAATAATTTCACACTTATTTTTTATTACGAAATTCAAATGGTGTTTTATTATATGTTTTTTTAAACATTTTAGAAAAGTTTCCACTATAATTATAACCTACAATATTTGAAATTTCTTCAATGCTTAAGTCTGTAGTAGATAAAAGGTTTGCAGCTTTTGTCATTCTTAAAGAAGTAGTATACTCTCCAATGGACATATGATAGTAATATGTAAATCCTGCCTTTAATTTTTGTTCATTTAAAAATACTTGTTTACTTAAATTACTTATAGTAGGTGGATTAGAAGAATCTTTAGTTAAAATATCATGAGCCTTTTGTATTGCATTAATATCAGAAGCCTTTAGCTTAATCTTTCTATTTTTTCCTATGTTAATTTCTCCATAATCAAGTTGATTTGTAAAAGCATTATTAGGAGAAGATAAAACTTCATTTGTTAGTATAGCTATACATTCTAATATCTTACTTTCAAGATAAATAGAATTTAATAAGTTTTTACCACTTAAACTTGTAAGTTGTTGAATTATGCTAACAATTTCTAGCGGTAAATATTTATATGTATAATTAGATAAAAAATCGTCAAATTTAATACAACTAGGAAATTTATTATACAATACTTCTTCAAAATATTTTTTATATATAGTAATTTCAGCACCATGATAATGTTGACCTTTTTTCCAAGTTTGGCATCCTTTTATGTCCTTTTCAATTACAAAAAAAGAAGAAGGAGTAAATGAAGATATGTTGTTATTTTCTAATTTAACATTAGTTTTTCCTGTATATAGAGTTCCAAATTTCATTATTTCATTAGTATTATTAAATGAGAGAGAGAAGTCTTTTGGAATGGTATAATCACCTATACCAAAGCTATAATATCCTTTATAACTATATTCCAAAATATATCCAAGTTCTGGTTTATATTGATTTTTATAAACTATATAATTATCTTTTTCAAAAGGAGCAAAAGATAAATTACTTAGTATTGATTTAAAAAATTCATCATTAACTTTTACATTCATAAAAATTCACCTTTGTTTAAAAATATTATTTATTATAAACTATTGTTTCCATTTAGATAAATAATTATATTAGATGATAAAATAATTAAAATAGGTGCAAGCATTGAATTGATAATGATTTTCATATACAATAACTCCTGTATTAAAAATTGATTTAGAGTTGAATTTTTGGAGGAATATATATAATGAAAAAAGGTAAACTAATAAAAGCTATATGTGCAGCATGTATTGCCGCAATGACATTTGTAGGATGTGGAAGTGCATCAAGTAATAATGAAAGTTCAAATAAAGAAGTAATTACAGTAACAGATGCTAGAGGAAAGGTTGAAATTCCAGCTAATCCAGAAAGAATTGTAGATATAAGTGGTAACAGTGATATTTTATCACTTCTTGGATATAGTGTTATAGGAACAGCTAACTCAGATGCTTATGACTATACAAAATTCCCTACATATTTAGAAGATGTTTTAGAAGGAGCAGAAATATTAGGATATAGTATGCAAGATACTATGGACGTTGAAGGAATTATAGCTCTTGAACCAGACTTAATTATAATATCTTCAGTTCAAGAAAAAATGTATGATCAATTATCAGAAGTTGCACCAACAGTTATGATAGAGCTTGCACAAATTGACTGGAGAGAAGATGTTAAAGAAGTTGCAGAAATAATGGGTAAAACAGAAGAAGCAGATAAATGGTTAGAAGAATATAGTGTTAAAGCAGAAGAAGTAGGAAAAGAAATAAAAGAAACTTATGGTGAAGATGCTACATATTTATCAATATTAGCAAGTGGTGGTCAAATATTTGTATTTGATAAGGCAGCAATAGGAAGCATATTATATGATGATATGGGACTTAAAAAGCCAGAAGGAATGCCTGAACAAGAAAATATAAGTTTACCAGTTGTAACTTATGAAGGACTTGCACAAATAGATGCAGATTACATTATAGCAGTTGGAACGGATGAAGACTTAAAAACTTTAAATGAAAGCCCAATATGGCAAAACATGAGAGCTGTAAAAGAAGGTAATGTAGTAGAACTTCCTTCAAGTCCATACTTTAATATAGGATATAGCTCAATAGGAAGATTAGAATTTTTAAGTGAAATAAATGGAATCATGGAGAAGATGAATGAATAAAAAAACCTTATTTTTATTCAGCACAGGTATAGTTATGTTGGCAACCGGAATATTGGTTGCCATTTGTGTTGGAGCAAAAAATATATCCCTTGAAACAGTATTTAATAGTATTTTTGCATATAAAGAAGAGTTAGATATGCAATTAGTGAGAGATGTTAGACTTCCAAGAGCATTAAGTTGTGCAATAGTTGGAGGACTTCTTGGAATGTCAGGAGCTATGATGCAAGGTGTTACAAGAAATCCTGTTGCAGAACCTTCAATTATGGGTATAACACAAGGAGCAACACTAGCAGTAGCTATTTCAGCTGTTAGTGCATCAGTATATGGAGCTTTAGGTAATTATGGAGCAGCATTTTTAGGTGCATTAATAAGTGGAATTTTAGTTTTATTATTTAGTATTCAAAGTGCATCTAATATGAGTTTATCAAAGCTTTTACTAGCAGGAACAGCTATAAGTACATTCTTTATATCCCTAGCTTCTGTAATTGCTATGCTTGGAAATCGCTCACAAGACTTAGCTTTTTGGATTGCTGGAGGTTTTAGAAGTATAACTTGGAAACAAGTTATTCCTTTAGTTATTATAGGTGGAATATGTATAATAATAGCTCTAATGTTAAGTCATAAAGTTAATATTGTAAATTTAGGTGAAGATGTAGCTATAGGACTTGGAGTAAATCCAGTAAAAATAAGAATATTTATAATATTACTTCTTATACCTATGTGTGCAATAAGTGTTGCTACAGCAGGAAATATTACTTTTGTAGGGTTAATTATACCTCATATAATAAGAAAAATAGTTGGAAGTGACTATAGAAAAATAATGCCTTTATCCTTAATATTTGGAGGAGTTTTATTAACTTGGGCAGATATTCTTGCAAGAATGGTAAATCATCCATATGAAACTCCAATTGGATTATTTACATCAATTATTGGAGTACCTATATTCTTACTTATTGTTAGAAAGGAGAGAGGATGATGAAAAAGAGAACTAACTTAATATTAACCTTATGTGGTATTACATTGTTAGCAATTCTTATATTTTCACTTATGTGTGGAACATATTCTATGAGCGTAAAAGATGTTATAAATACACTAATAGGAAATGGTAGTAAACTACAAAATACAGTTGTTATGAATATAAGATTACCTAGAATAAGTGTTGCAATTTTTGTAGGAATAGCATTATCTACAGCAGGATGTATACTTCAAGGTGTTACAAGAAATCCTCTTGCAGAACCAGGAATGATAGGTATAAACGCAGGTGCAGCCCTTGCAGTTGTAATATTAATTTCTTTAAATACAGATGAATATTATTCAAGTCTAGGTATTGGAACTATTATATTAATGCCTTTAGTATCAATATTTGGTGCATTTTTAGCAGCTTTAATTATATATGCTTTAGCATATAAAAAAGGAGTGTCACCAAATAGATTAATACTAGTAGGTATAGGTGTTAATGCAGGAATTAATGCTTTAATTACATTATATCAATTAAATATGTCAAAGGGAGACTATAACCAAGCCCTAACTTGGATAAGTGGAAGCTTATGGGGAAGTAGTTGGACATATTTCTTTATGCTTGCACCAATAGTTACAATTTTACTTGGAGTTACTATGTATAAAAGTAAGCTATTAGATGTTTTAGATTTAGGACCAGAACTTGCTACAGGACTTGGAGTAAATGTTCAAAAAGAAAGTAGAATTTTCTTTGGAATAGCTGTAGCATTATCTGCAATAGCAACATCAGTAGCAGGAAATATAGCATTTTTAGGTCTTTTAGGGCCACATATAGCAAAAAGACTTGTGGGACCAGTTCATAGAAGACAAATTCCCGTAGCAGCATTAATAAGTGCTTCATTAATAGTACTTGGGGATACTGCTTCAAGAAATTTATTTACTCCTTTAGAAATACCAGTAGGTATTACATTATCTATTATAGGAGTTCCATATTTTATTTACTTAATGTTAAAGGAAAAGTAGTAGAGGTGAATTAATAATGAATGAAAGCAGTATAGAGGTAAAAGAGTTACAGGTTTCTTATGATGATAGGGTTATTATACCTAAAATGAACTTAGAAATACCTAAAGGTCAAATTACTATGATTATAGGATCAAATGGATGCGGTAAATCCACATTATTAAAAACTATTTCTAGAATAATAACTCCTAAAAAAGGAGAGGTATTAATTAATGGTGCTTCAATAAAAAGTCAAGCTCCAAAAGAAATAGCAAAGAAAATGGCAGTTTTACCTCAAAGTCCTACTGTACCTAGTGGTCTTTTAGTAAAGGAACTTGTGAGCTATGGAAGATTTCCATATCAAAGTGCTATGGGTGGAATGAAAGAACAGGATTTAGAGAAAATAGACTGGGCTATGAAATCAACAGGTATTTATGAATTTAAAGATAGATTAGTTGAATCCTTATCAGGTGGACAAAGACAAAGAGCATGGATTGCTATGGCTCTTGCACAAGAAACAGAAATTCTTATTTTAGATGAGCCAACTACATATTTAGATATGGCACATCAATTGGAAATTCTTAGCTTATTAAAAAAGTTAAATGAAGAAAATAATACAACAATAGTTATGGTAATACATGAACTTAATAATGCAACAAAATTTGCAAATAACATAATTGGAATGAAAAATGGGAAAGTTGTTTTTCAAGGAAAGCCAAAAGATGTTATAACAAAAGAGAATTTAAAAATAATATATGAAATAGATGCAACATTACAAATGAATGAAACTAATGAGTTTCCTATTTGTATTGATTATGAATCGTTAAAGGAAAAACATGAAGAATAAAAATTTTATATTAATATTAATTGGGAAAATAATATCATTATCAGGAAGTTCTATACAAAGATTTAGTTTAGCTTTATATTTATTAGATCTTACAGGAAGTGCAGCTACATATGCAAATATACTAGCATTTTCAATAATTCCATATATATTATTTGCACCTATTGCAGGAAGTTTAGCAGATAATATTAATAGAAAAAAGATAATGGTATACTTGGACTTCTTTAGTGCTATTCTTTTAGGAGGATATAGCATTATACTTTTTAGTGGAAATGACAATGTATATATAATTACAGCTGTTATGTTTATACTATCAATTTGTGATACATTATATGCTCCAGCAGTTAATGCAGCAATACCTCAAATTTTAAAAGAAGATGAACTTACATCAGCAAATGGAATGATACAGCAAGTTGGCGGTATTGTTAATATTTTAGGACCTATTTTATCAGGAGCATTATATGCAGCTTTTGGTATAAAGATTATAGTAATTGTAAATAGTATTAGCTTTGCTATATCTGCTATTTTAGAATTATTTATTAAGCTTCCATCAATAAATAATAAGAAAAAAGTTAAAATTTCATTCTTATCATCATTAAAAGAAATGAAGGGAAGCTATGTATATTTAAAAAGAGAAAAGAATGTTATATTATCAACTATAGCTTCATATGGATTAATAAATATATTTATTGTACCTATTTTCTCTGTATTTGCACCATTTTTAATAAAAGTAGTTTTAGGAATGTCTTCTAGTATTTATGGCATTGCTGAAGGAATAATAGCCTTTGGTTTAGTAATAGGAAGTTTATTCATTAGTTTACGTTCTAAAAGTTTTACTATGAAAAAAATTCACTATACATTATATCCTATGGTTTTATGTTTAATTTTAATGGTATTTACTAATATAAATTATAATAATCCATGGTTAACCTTAGGAGTATTTACCTTAGGGGGAATGGGAATAATGATTTCTATTTCTTTATCAAATATTATTTCCTTAACATATACTCAAAAGGAAATTCCAGTACAGGAACTTGGAAAAGTGGGTGCATTTTCTAATGCTATTGCAACAGCAAGTATACCTATAGGACAAGTTATCTTTGGAAGACTTATAGATAGTGGAGTACAATTATTTATTATATTACTTATTACTGCTATAGCTAATATAATGGTATGTTATTTTGTACAGTGGAATGTAAGAAGAATTAAGTAATTATTAATAAAAAAGGGCATTAAAGCCCTTTTTACATACATTTTTTAATAGCATCTTCAAATATTTTAAGACCAGCTTCTAATTGTTCATCAGTTATTACAAGAGGAGCTAAGAATCTAATAACATTTCCATAAATTCCTGCATTCTCAATCATAAGACCATTTTGAGCAGCTTCTTTAATTAATTTAGAAACTAATTCAGGGTTTGGTGTTTTTGAGGCTTTATCCTTAACAAATTCTAAACCTATCATACTTCCAAGTCCTCTTACATCACCAATAACATCATATTTACTTTGCCATTCTTTATATGTTTTTTGAACCTTTTCACCTATTTCTAAAGAACGTTTTGGAAGATTTTCTCTTTCCATTATTTCTATTGTTTTAAGACCAGCAGCACATGCAAGTGGGTTACCACAGTAAGTACCACCAATTGTACCACTAATTACAGAATCCATAATTTCTTCTCTTGCAACAATTGCACTTAATGGAAGACCAGCAGCTATAGATTTTGCAGTAGATAATATATCTGGTTCAACACCAGCTTCCTTCCAATATTCTGAAGCAAACATTCTACCAGTTCTACAGAAACCACTTTGAACTTCATCTGCAATTAACATTATTCCATTATCATCACAAATTTTACGTAATGCTTTAACCCATTCAATTGGTGCAGGAATAAATCCACCTTCACCTTGTAATGGTTCAACTATAAATGCAGCTATTTCATCAGCAGGTGCACATTCTTCAAATACTTTATTAATAGTACTTATATAATAGTCTAAAGCTTGTTCATTAGTCATTCCAGCTGGTTTTCTATATAAATAAGGATATTCAGCTCTAAATATTCCACCAGGGAATGGTCCAAGACCCTTAGCATAAGCCTTCTTAGAAGTTAATGCCATTGTAAGGTTTGTTCTACCATGGAAAGCTCCTGAGAAACAAATTATATTTTGTCTCTTTGTAAATGCTTTTGCTACTTTAATAGCATTTTCATCAGCTTCAGCTCCTGAGTTTGCAAAGAAAGTTTTCTTTTTATCTCCTCTAACAGGAACTATTGAGTTTAATTTTTCTGCAAGTGCTACATATCCTTCATGAGTTACTATATTAAACATTCCATGAAAATATTTTTCAGATTGCTCTTTTACAACTTCAACTATTTCAGGATGAGTAAATCCTATATTTAAAACGCCTACACCTCCTATAAAGTCAACAAACTTATTTCCATCAACATCTTCAATCATTGCTCCTTCTGCATGATCAATTACTACAGGATAAACACATTTTATTGCATTAGGAATAGCATTTTCACGTCTATCAATTATTTCCTTAGCTTTTGGACCTGGTACAGTTTTAGTTATTATTTTTGGTAAATCAGTTCTTAACATAAAT
>JAFADP010000018.1 GCA_023424785.1 Bacillota bacterium | reverse complement strand
AGAAGCCTGCGTCGCCGACCCGATAGGAAGACAACTCGAATGCAAGTGCGTTACTGGTAACGGTAAGGTATGAAGGAAGCGCTAGAGGATACATGGAACATAACGCAAGTAAACCAAGTATTGGCTTATAAAGAGGATGACCTTGCAAAAAATAGGAAAGTCCAAAGTTCGGTAGTTAACTTTATAAGTTGTTATGGATGGATTCATGTAAGGCAGGCAGGCTTAACTGGGGAAGCCTTATATTATCTCGCTTTTGGGTAAGACTAAACAAGTTGAAAGACAAGGATAGTTTATGTAGTGTAAGGTGGCAGATGATTCCGTAGTAGTTATAAATTCTGAGCCAATGAAAGGTGGTAACATTCTGGAGGATAAAACTCAGAAGATATTATGCAATATGTCATAATAAGCTAGCTATAATCAAAAGTTATATTTAGTTGCGAAGGGATGAAGATAAATCGTAGTAATCAATTTAATCTATCAAAAAGCGTGAATCAGGTAAAGATAAAGAAAGCTGAAAAGCTGGAAGGAATGGTCTATAAGGATATAAAATAAATTATCTTTTTGATACATCCGTGCCGAGAACAGTAGCTATATCAAATATTAGAATAGGTATATTGCAATAGCTAGAGAAACCATTCAATATAGCGAAACGAAGGTCAATTCATGACTAAGTAGAAGAATAAAGAGATTAGCAAAACAAAGGAGGTAACAATGAAGAAATATTACAGTTTAATAGACAAAATCTACAGTAAACAAAATATTTTAAACGCTTTTAAGCTCGTTAAAAAGAACAAGGGAGCTCCAGGAATAGATGGAGAGACTGTTTTTGATTTCGAAGCTTTATTAGATGATAAAATAAATGAAATTCATTGTGAACTCAAAAGTGGCAAGTACAAACCAAGTCCTGTAAAAAGGACTTACATAGACAAAGATGATGGAACAAAAAGACCATTAGGAATTCCAACGGTCAAGGATAGAGTTGTTCAACAGGCTGTAAGAAATATTATTGAACCTATATTTGAAAAGACTTTTCATCCATCAAGTTATGGATATAGACCAAATCGTTCCTGCCAAATGGCAGTGGCGAAAGCAGAAAGCTTTGCAAATTACTGGGGACTGCAATATGTGGTTGATATGGATTTATCTAAATGCTTTGACACATTAAATCATGATATGATAATTGATTCAATTAATGAGAAAATTAGTGACGGAAAAGTGTTAAAACTGATAAGAAACTTTCTTGAAAGTGGAATATTAGAAGATGGTGCATTTTCAGAAACTACCATAGGTAGTCCGCAAGGGGGAGTTATATCTCCATTACTCATGAACATATATATGGACAAATTTGACCAAAGAATGAAGAGCCTAAATATTAGGATTGTGAGATATGCAGATGATATTTTGATTTTTGCAAAATCGAAAATCGAAGCAGGTAGATATAGAGAAATTGCTACTAGAATATTAGAGCAAGAACTGAAATTAAAAGTTAATACAAATAAAACTCATATAACTGATAATGATAAGGGAATATCATATCTTGGATTTATTATCAAGGAAAAATATATTTCTATACATCCAAAAAGAATCAAGAAGTTTAAGGAGAAAGTCAGAAAACTTACACCTAGAAACTCAGGATACAACGTTGAATATTTAGTTTATAGACTTAATCAAGTTATCAGAGGTTGGTGTAATTATTTCAGAATTGCTAACTGTAAAAGAGTATTTGAAAACTTAATGAAATGGATTCGTCGAAGGCTTCGAATGAAGCAAATGAAAGAATGGAAAAGCTATAAATCACTTCATAAAACTCTAAGAAGACGGGGATACAAGGGAGCTTTTAAGAAAATATCTATGACAAGATGGAGAAACTCAGTAAGTCCGCTTGTGTGCATGGCACTTCCCAATAAATGGTTTGATGATATTAAACTATTTGACATGTCTAAGGTAGAAACCGCAGTTTTGCATTATTATAAAGAATAATGGAGATTTATCAAGAGCCGTGTGCGAGGCCCGCATGCACGGTTCTGTGAGAGGAAAAACCTCAGAAAATTATTTCTGAGGTTTACCTACTCGATTAACATATAGGAAATTCAAAACATTTTTTGAGAGCGAGCACTGATTATGACTGGCTTTCTGATATGTAAGTGGTCCAATACGTTAAAAAGAAAAAAATTGTAGTGCCGCAAAAGAACCGAAAAGCAAAATAATTAAATTGTATTCTAATAGGAAATTATTTTGCTTTTAGAACCTTTTGCATGGCTGACAAAGTGACTTCCTGCGCTAAAAAGCGTGGCGTCAGCCACTTTGTTCTAATAAATAATTTATACAAGGAGGAAGAATCGTGAGACTTGATAAGTATTTAAAGGTTTCTAGAATAATAAAAAGAAGAACAGTTGCTAAAGAAGCATGTGAAAACGGAAGAGTTACTATCAATGATAAGGTGGCAAAGGCATCTACAGATGTTAAAGAAAATGATATTATAGAAATTCAATTCGCAAGTAGATCTATAAAGGCAAAGATTGTAAATATAGCAGAACATGTTAGAAAAGAAGATGCAAAAGATATGTACGTTATTATAGAAGGCGAAGAAGATAAAGAATAACATTTTAGAATAATTTCGATTATCTTACATATATTTTTAGTAGTAATTTATGTAGGAGATAATAATGGAAGAAGTTAAAAAAAATAATTTGTCATTAGAAAATAGAAAAAGATTAACATTAACAGGGGTAATTGAAGTTATTAATTTTGATGATGAAACAATATTATTAAGCACTAGTTTGGGGAAGTTAACCATAAAAGGCGAAGGTTTAAAGGTTGATAAATTAGATGTAAAGAATGGGGATGTTATTATTAAAGGTGTGATTTCATCCTTAGTTTATTCTAATAAAGGAATGAAGAAAAATAAAGAAAATATATTAAAAAGGATATTTAAGTAGTATATGCCTTTAGAATTACGAGTTCAGCTTAATATAGTAATTTATAGCCTTTTAGCAGGTTTGTTAACAGGAACCTTTTTTGACGCCTATAGAGTTATACGTGGATCCAATATAAATAAAATAGTGATGTGGATAGAAGATTTGCTGTTTTGGGTATTATGTGCGGTGATTATTTTTACCTTCTTATTATACTTTAACTATGCATTTTTAGGCATATACGTTTATATGTTCATGTTCTTATCATTACTTATATATTTCAAGTTAGTAAGTAATAAGATTGTTAAAATCGAAAAAATTATAAAAATGGAATTATTAAAAGTTATAAGAATTATATTTAAAAATGTAATATATCCTTTTAAAATAATTTTAGAAAAAATGGAAGAGAAAAAGTGAATAACTAACAAAAATAACTTGAATAAAATAGATATTGTGATTACAATATACTTATAGATTTTAACGATGAGGTGCTATGGATGAAGAAGAAGTTAACATTAAAAAACTTAATAATCTTAGTGCTTTCAATTATTTTGGTTGTAAGTGTTGTTAGACAAGAAAAAGCAATAAAAAGGATAGAGAAAGATAAACAAGCTAAGCAAGAACAACTTCAAGAGTTGCAAGATAAAAATGAGAGGCTTAAGGAAGAAAATGCAAAGGCTAAATCAGACGAATATCTTGAAAAGTTAGCTAGAGAAAGACTTAATATGACTAAGAATGGTGAAACTTCAGTTGAAATAAAAACTGTTGAGTCAAATTCATAGAACTGGGTTATTATATTTAAATAACATATATATTTATTTTAAGGAGGAATCTTTTAAACATGACCTTAGCGGCAGGAAACATATTAGAAGGAACAGTAGTTAACATTACGAATTTTGGAGCCTTTGTAGAGGTGGATGGAAAAACTGGATTAGTTCACATTTCAGAAGTGGCAGATTCATTTGTAAAGGATATAAGAGAACATTTAAGCGAGCAAGATAAGGTTAAGGTTAAAGTTATCTCAATAGATGATAACGGAAAAATAAGCTTATCTATAAAGCAAGCAAATGTTAAAAAGAAATCTGCAAAACCAATGGAATTTGATTGGAATTCAGAAAAAAGCGCTAAAGCTTCAAATTCAAACTTTGAAGATAAAATATCTAAGTTTTTAAAAGATAGCGAAGAAAAGATGCAAGATGTTAAAAGACATCAAGAATTTAAAAGTAAAAATAGTAAAAACAGATCTTAATTGCTAGTATTAAGATTATATAGATATAGAGATAAAAGTGCTTATTTATTTAAGCACTTTTTTAGCACATAGAAAATCAAAAACTTTTTTTGTGAGCGAGCATTAATTATTACTTTGTGTATATTGATTATAGAAAAAGTTGATAAGGTTTAAATTAAATTATGCGGTTTTTTAGTATAAATTGATTAAATATAGATGATTTTTTAATCGATTTAGAAGAAAAATATATGTACTAAACATAGGTGTAATGGGCGTTGAGAGAGAAAGGGTAAAGAAAATAAAAAAAGTGTGCAAAAAAATGTTGACAGTACAACAAACATGCTATATAATTAATTTTGTCGCTGGGAACAGCAACAACAAAGAGGTGCCTGCCGAAGTGGCGGAACTGGCAGACGCACAGGACTTAAAATCCTGCGGTGGTTAAACACCGTACCGGTTCGATTCCGGTCTTCGGCACCAAAAACTCTTTGAATTAAATTTGATTTATAATAACGCGGGGTGGAGCAGTTGGCAGCTCGTCGGGCTCATAACCCGAAGGTCGTAGGTTCAAGTCCTGCCCCCGCAACCATAAAGATGGCGGAATAGCTCAGTTGGCTAGAGCATTCGGTTCATACCCGAAGGGTCGTAGGTTCAAGTCCTATTTCCGCTACCATCATGTGCCGAAGTGGCGGAACTGGCAGACGCACAGGACTTAAAATCCTGCGGTGGTTAAACACCGTACCGGTTCGATTCCGGTCTTCGGCACCAAAAGACTTAAGATTTATCTTAAGTCTTTTTTATTTAAAATAATAAACATGGAAAATTTAAGCTATTTAAGTTAAAATAATTATATAAAATATATTAAGGAGATTTGATAAATGGGGGCAATAAAATTAACATTATTACTAATAGTTATCATAATATTTTTCTTACCATTTATAATGGTGCCTATATCTTTAATTTATAATTGGAATCTTAATAGACTTCAAAATAAAGTAAGAGAAGAAATAAGTGATAGAAATGCTATAGCATTTGCAAAGTGGTTTAGATTTGGGCCATTATTTAAAACAGCAAGTATATGGGATAGATTGATAGAAACATATAATATTATTAATTCTAACAAAGATATATCAAAAGAGACAAAAGATATTTTATATGATATATATGTCGGAAGAAAGTTCAATCCTGAAAGATTAAAAAATAAAATAAACAATAAATCTACAAAGAGTCGCTAGACTCTTTATTTTTTTATGCTTTAGAAAAAAATAAAAAAGAAAATTTAATTTAAATGTCTTAAAAAAAGTATATTGCAAAATACAAATTGACAAATATCGGAAATTAAAAGTGATATAATAATTATAATATAAAGCATGGTAGTAGGAGGGCGCTTATGCAATATGGAATAGATATGGAATCTTACAAAAAGATGAGTCAAGAAAAAAAGAAAAGGTTTAATTTAAGGGAAGAACCAATTATCGTATTAAGTTTATTTTTATGTGGCTTATTAGTTAGCAGAGTGCTTATATTTACAGGACATGATAATATTAATACTATAGCTCCATTTGGACTAATATATATAATGGCTATATCAGTTAAAAGTGATGAAAAACAAATTGTTTCCTCTGCTCTTGGTGTATTGGTAGGATATTTGACTATACTCAAGAAATTAGATAATGAATATATTAATATTGTAATATTATTATTAATTAGTACTTACGCAATAATTATGAGAAGAAATAATAAAAGATTTTTAGATATAAGTTTTTTTGCAATAGTGATTTTGAGTTATCTAGGATATGGATTTTTAATAAAAAATTATGACTTAAATATTAACATAATATTAGCAATAGTAAATATAGCAATAATAATACCTTTGTATTATGTCATTAGATATGGTATTAACTGTATAAGAGAATTTGATACTAATTACTTTTTTTCTACAGAGGAAATAATTAGTATAGGTATACTCCTTTCATTATTTGTTGCAGGAATAGGTAGTATTGAAATCTTTAATTTATCAATAAGAACAATAGTAGCATATGCAATTATACTATGTATATCTTTTGTTGGAGGAGGAGCATATGGAGCTGCTATTGGAGTTTCTATGGGAGTTGTTATAGGGTTAAATTCAGGAGATATGATGACTAGTATTTCTTATTTTAGTTTAGCTGGTCTTATATCAGGAATATTTAAAGATGCAGGAAAAATTTTTGGATTTCTTGCTTATATAATAATGTATTTAGCTTTATCTTTAAACTCTAATGGAATTAATATAATTTATATAGTTCAAATTCTTATTGCAGGAGCAATATTTTTATTAATACCTAAGAGTTTTTTAAATACTTTAGAGGTAGAAATAGATTCGGATAAAAAAAGAGATAAGTTAAGTGAAATAGAACTAGGTGAGATAAAGAAAGAATTTAATGATAAAGTAAATGATTTAGGAGAGTCACTACAAGTTGTATCTAATATATTGAAGACTTTAGGAGAGAATGAAAGCTTAAAATATAATAGTACAAGTACTGCATTAGTAGAAAGTTTAGCAGATAGGGTTTGTTCTAGTTGTACAAGATGTAATAATTGCTGGAATAGAGATTTTAATATTACCTATAATGCTTTTCAAAATGTAATAAAGAGTACTGAAAAGGGAAGGTTAATATTCCCTCCAGAACTAGAAAAAAGTTGTTTAAATAAATTAGAATTAATAAAAAATACAGATAAGGTAATAAAGAACTTTAGAAGCAATCAAGCTATAAAAGAAAGACTAGAAGAAGGTAGAGGGTTATTAGCTAATCATATACAAGGAATAGCTTATACATTACAGGATATGTTAAGAGGATTTATAAAAAATGTAACTATATATCCTGAGTTAGAAAAGTCTATCAGACGAGCTTTGAATAAGAACTCTATACAATATAGTAATATTTTTGTATATAGAGATTCTTGTGGAAGAATAAAAATAAACTTAAGTTTAAAAAATTGTGATGGAGCAAGAAGATGTTCTAAAGAAATATTGCCTATTATTAATGAGATAACTACAAAGCCTATGTTCATAGGAGAGGATGGTTGTAAAATAGATCCTGAAAGTAATAGATGTAGTGTTGTCTTAGAAGAATTGCCAAAATTCAATATAGTTTCCTATGGAGCTATATCTCCAAAACGAGGTGAAAAGTATATAGGTGATACTTACAGCTTTGGTAAAACTAAAGATGGAGGATATATTACTATTATAAGTGATGGTATGGGATCTGGTCCAAATGCAGGTAAGGAGAGTAAGGCAACTGTAGAGTTAATAGAAAAATTTATAGATGGTGGTTTTAGCAAAGAGACTAGTATAGATATTGTAAACTCTATAATGTCAATGAGGTTTGAAGAGGACGAAAAGTTTTCAACATTAGACTTAAATAGAATAGATATTTACACAGGAGAAGCTTCATTTTTAAAGATTGGAGGAGCAGTGAGCTTTGTAAAGAGAGGAAAAAATATTAAGGTTATAGAATCTAAGTTACCTCCTTTTGGATTAGTTGATAAAATAGAGATGGATGAAATAAAATTCAATTTAAAAAGTGGCGATTTAATTATTATGGTAAGTGATGGAGTTATAGATGTTGATAAAAATAAGGTTGGTGAATATGGATGGTTAGAGGATTTCTTAAAAAACTCATGTAAGGATCCTAAAACATTAGCAGGAGATATATTAGATAGAGCAAAGGAATTAAGTGGAGGTTCTATAAGAGATGATATGACTGTAGTAGTTTCTAGAGTATATCCTGTATATTAAGAAAATATAAAAATAGCTGGCTACTGTAAAGTCGGCTATTTTAATTTTGGTTATATAAGGTTACAATAATAATAAAGTAACAAAAAAGGTTTAAGGAATTTTGATATGGCTAATAATATAAAAGATAGATTTTTAAGTTTTATAAAAGAAAAACAATTGATAAGAGAAGGCGATAAAATAGTAGTAGCACTATCTGGAGGTCCAGATTCTGTATGTATGTTAAGTCTTTTATGTAGTATTAGAGAGGAGATTAATATACAAATAGTAGCAGCTCATGTTAATCATATGCTAAGAGGTGAAGAGGCAGATGGAGATGAAGAGTATGCGAGAAATCTTTGTAAATTATTAAATGTTAGATTTTTTGTTAAAAGAGAAGATATAAGTAAATTAGCAAAAGAAAAAAAGATATCACTAGAGGTTGCAGGTAGATTAGTAAGATATAAATTTTTTGATGAAATATTAGAGCAATTATCTTTCAATAAGATAGCTGTTGCTCATAATGCTAATGATCAAGCAGAAACTGTCTTAATGAGAATCATGAGAGGAACAGGACTTGAAGGATTAGGTGGCATTTTAGTAGAGAGAGATAATAAGTATATAAGACCTATATTATTTATGAATAGAGAAGAAATTGAAGAATATTGTAGTGATAAAGCACTTAATCCTCATATAGATTATACTAATTTAGAAAAAATATATAGTAGAAATAAAGTGAGATTAGATATATTACCTTATATGAAGCAAAACTTTAATCCTAATATTATAGAAACTATAAATAGAATGTCGCAGTTACTTCAAGAAGATAATGACTTTATTCAAGGTGAAGTAAATAAAGTTTATGAAGCTAATTGTACTAAACAAGGAAAGTCAATTGTTATACATAATGATTTATTTAAAGAACACTCTTCTATAATAAAGAGGGTAATAAGAAAAGCATTATTTAATACAAATAATAATAATCTTGATATAGAAATGAAACATATAGAAGATATATTAGAGCTTTCAACACTTGGTACTAATAAAAGAATTGATTTGCCTAATAATATATATGTGGAGAACGTATATGGTGACATACACATAAAAAGAAAAGAAGATAGTAATTTCCTTGGAAATAATAATTTAAAAATTAGTAAAGATGAGATATTACATAATGAAATTACTTTTAATAACTATGTTATTAGTTTTGAAATAGTAGATAAAATAGAAAAGGTTAATAAAGAAAATAATAGACTCATAAGTTTTTTTGATTATAATATAAATGATGGTATTATCATCAGGTACAGGAAAGATGGTGATAAAATGCTACCTTTTGGAATGAAGGGTAGTAAGAAATTGAAAGACTTATTTATAGATATGAAAATTCCAAAAGAAGAGAGGGGGAAAGTACCTATAATTCAATTTGATAATGATATTGCCTGGGTAGTTGGTGTTAGAACCTCAGATAAATTTAAGGTAACAAATAAAACAAAAGAAATACTTAAAATAATAGTTAAGAGAAAGGAAATATAAAATATGAGAAATGATATAAAAGAAGTATTATTTAGTGAAGAAGCTATTAATAACAAAGTAAAAGAATTAGGAGAAAGAATAAGTGAGAAATATAAAGATAAACAGCTTTTATTAGTTGGTGTATTGAAAGGATCAGTGTTATTTACTTCAGATTTAATGAAGAACATAACTATTCCATGTGAAGTAGATTTTATGGCTGTTTCAAGTTATGGTAATGCCACTGAATCATCTGGGGTTGTTAGAATATTAAAGGATTTAGATTATAGTATAGAAGGAAAAGATATACTAATAGTAGAAGATATTATAGATAGTGGAGTGACGTTAGATTACTTATTAAGATATTTTAAGGGAAGAGGAGCTAATAGTGTTGCTATAGCTACATTACTTAATAAGCCAGCAAGAAGAAAGGTAAATATAGATGTAGACTATATTGGATTTGAGGTTCCTGATGAATTTATAGTAGGTTATGGTATTGATTATGCTGAAAAGTATAGAAACTTACCTTTTATAGGAGCTTTAAAGCGTGAAGTATATGAAAAATAAAATTTACTTTTATTGTATTTAAGGTCGCTTTATGGTAAAATTTTAAATAATTTAAAAGAAAGGGGGGTCTTGAATTAGTATGAAAAGAAATTCAAGCTCAGCTATATGGATGATAGCTCTATTAGCTATAATTTTTGTGTCTGCATTTGCTTGGCAAGGTAAAGGAACACCAGAAAATATACCGTATAGTCAATTCAAAGAAAAATGGGAATCTAATGAAATAAAGAAAATACTTATACAAGAAGATAAGATGTTAATACAAGGTACTACTAATGCAGGTGATTCTTTTTCTACTTATGCATCTAGTGATATTATAGCTTCTTTAATGGAAGAACATCCAAACAATAAAGCTATAGTAGAATTTAAGGCACCATCAAATAGTGAAGTATGGTTGAGTATAATTCCAATGGTAATGTTAATTATAATTTTATTAGTATTTATGCTAATGATAACTCAACAATCACAAGGTGGTGGAAGTGGAAGAGGCGTTATGAATTTTGGTAAAAGTAGAGCTAAAAGGGCAATGCCAAATTCACAAACAGTTACATTTAAAGATGTGGCAGGAGCTGATGAGGAAAAAGCTGAGTTAGAAGAAATTGTAGATTTCCTTAAGCAACCATCAAAATATATTGAAATGGGAGCAAGAATTCCTAAAGGTGTACTTTTAGTAGGCCCTCCAGGAACAGGAAAAACTTTATTAGCAAAAGCTATATCTGGAGAAGCTGGAGTACCATTTTTCAGTATATCAGGTTCAGATTTTGTTGAAATGTTTGTAGGTGTTGGAGCATCAAGAGTAAGAGATCTTTTTCAAGAAGCAAAGAAAAATGCTCCATGTATTATATTTATAGATGAAATAGATGCTGTTGGTAGACAAAGAGGTGCTGGTTTAGGTGGAGGACATGATGAAAGAGAACAAACATTAAATCAGTTACTAGTTGAAATGGATGGTTTTGGAGTAAATGAAGGTATAATTATGATAGCTGCTACAAATAGACCAGATATTTTAGATCCAGCTCTATTAAGACCAGGAAGATTTGATAGACAAATTACAGTAGGAGCACCTGATGTAAAAGGAAGAGAAGAGATACTAAAGGTACACACAAGAAAGAAACCTTTAGATTCTAGTATTGATTTAAAAGTATTAGCTAAAAGAACACCAGGTTTCTGTGGAGCAGACCTTGAAAATCTAGCTAATGAAGCAGCTTTATTAGCTGTTAGAAGAAATAAAAAGCTTATAACAATGGAAGAGATGGAGGAAGCTATAACTAGAGTTATTGCTGGTCCTGAAAAGAAGAGTAGGGTTATAAGTGAGAATGATAGAAAACTTACAGCATATCATGAAGCAGGGCATGCTGTAGTAATGAAGTTATTACCTAATTGTGATCCAGTTCATGAAATATCAATAATACCAAGAGGTAGAGCCGGTGGTTATACTATGCACTTACCAGAAGAAGATAGATCATATACATCAAAGTCAAGGTTAAAAGATGAAATGGTTGGACTTCTTGGAGGAAGAGTTGCTGAACAATTAATAATTGGGGATATTAGTACTGGAGCTAAGAATGATATTGATAGAGCAAGTGCAATTGCAAGAGCTATGGTTATGGAATATGGAATGAGTGAAAAAATTGGAGCTATTTCATATGGAAATGATCATGGAGAGGTATTCTTAGGTAGAGACTTAGGAAATGGAAGAAACTTTAGTGAAGAAATAGGTGCTATGCTTGATAAAGAAGTAAAATCACTTATTGACGCAGCATATGAAAGTGCCGAACATTTATTAAAAGATAATATAGAAAAACTTCATGCAGTTGCAAAAGCTTTACTTGAAAAGGAAAAGCTTGAAGGTGAAGAGTTTATAAAAATATTCGAAAGCGTATAAAAGACCGTAATGGTCTTTTATTTTTTACTACATAATACGAATTATTTAAAAAATAAAATTAAAAATATTCGAATTTTATTCAAAAGAGTAATTAAAAATGGTATAATCAAAAAGTAATGTAAAAAGTTATATTATTCTATGGATGAAAAACCGGAGGAGTGTCAAGATATGAAGAGTGATATACAAATAGCTCAAGAAGCTAAAATGGAACCAATTATAGATATAGCAAAAAAAATGGGTTTATCAGAAGATGATATAGAGTTATATGGTAAACATAAATGTAAGATTTCATTAGATGTTTTAAATAGAAATAAAGATAAAAAAGATGGAAAATTAGTATTAGTTACAGCTATAAATCCTACACCAGCAGGTGAAGGTAAATCTACAGTTACAGTAGGTTTAGGTCAAGCTTTATGTAAGAAAGGTAGAAATGCAGTTATAGCATTAAGAGAACCTTCTTTAGGACCTGTATTTGGAGTTAAAGGTGGAGCAGCTGGAGGTGGATATGCACAAGTAGTACCAATGGATGATATAAATCTTCACTTTACTGGAGATATGCATGCAATTACTTCTGCAAATAATCTTTTATGTGCAGCTATAGATAATCATATACATCAAGGTAATGCTCTAAGAATAGATTCAAGAAGAATAGTATTCAAAAGAGTTATTGATATGAATGATAGAGCTTTAAGACATGTAGTTGTAGGGATGGGCGGAAAAGCTAATGGATTCGTTAGAGAAGATGGATTTATGATAACTGTTGCATCTGAAATTATGGCAATACTATGTTTAGCTACAAGCCTTGAAGACTTAAAGCATAGAATGGGAGAGATTGTAGTAGCTTATGACTTGGATGGTAATCCTGTATTTGCTAAACAATTAGAAGTTCAAGGTGCAATGGCATTATTAATGAAGGATGCTATAAAGCCTAACTTAGTTCAAACTTTAGAAAATACTCCAGCAATAATTCATGGAGGACCTTTTGCTAATATAGCACATGGATGCAACTCTATATTAGCGACTAAGCTAGCATTAAAAGTTGGAGATATTGCAATAACAGAAGCAGGTTTTGGGGCTGATTTAGGAGCAGAAAAATTCTTAGATATTAAATGTAGATATGGTGGATTAACACCTAACTGTGTAGTTGTTGTTGCTACTATAAGAGCATTAAAGCACCATGGAGGAGTTAAGAAAGAAGATTTAAATACTCCTAATGTTGAAGCATTATCTAAAGGTATAGTTAATTTAGAAAAACAAATAGAAAATATAAAGAAATACAATGTTCCAGTTGTTGTAGCTATAAATAAATTTGTTTCAGATAGTGAAGAAGAGGTTAATTTCATAAAAGACTTCTGTAGAAATATTGGTGTTAAGGTTGCTCTTTCTGATGTATGGGCAAAAGGTGGAGAAGGTGGATTAGAGTTAGCAGATATAGTTGAAGAAGTTATTGCTAATGAAGAATCTAAATTTGAGACATTATATTCATCAGAAGAAACTATAGAAAATAAGATTTTAACAATAGCAAAAGAAATATATGGAGCAGATGGAGTTGTATACACTCCAGCAGCTAAGAAGCAAATAAAGGATCTTGAAGGTTTTGGGCTAGATAAATTACCAGTGTGTATGGCAAAGACTCAATATTCTTTATCAGATAATCCTACATTACTTGGAAGACCAGAAGGATTTAATATTACAGTAAAGGAAGTTAGAGTATCTAATGGAGCTGGATTTATTGTAGTATTAACAGGGGATGTTATGACAATGCCTGGATTACCAAAGGTTCCTGCCGCTAATAAAATGGATATATTAGATGATGGAGAAATCGTAGGGTTATTCTAAATAAATTTTAAACTTCTTGACAAATAGCATTAAGTTGCTAAAATTAAAGTTGTTAAAAACAAAGTTATTACAGGAAAAGCAGCTATTATAGCTGCTTTTAGTATATATTAAAGGGGTGCTCTTATGATTTTACTTGTGGATGTTGGGAATACTAATATTGTATTGGGTGTACAAAAAGATGACAATTATATTGCAAGTTGGCGTATATCAACTGATGTTAAAAAAACTTCAGATGAATATGCAATACAGGTTATTCAACTGTTCGAGCAAAATAATCTTAAGCCAAGTGATATTAAGGGAATAATAATATCTTCAGTTGTACCTAATATAATGCATTCGTTAGAGGATATGATTAGAAAGTGTTTTGGTATAGAACCTATAATTGTTGGACCAGGTATAAAAACTGGTATAAATATAAAGTATGATAATCCAAAAGAAGTTGGAGCAGATAGAATAGTAAATGCTGTTGCTGCATATGAAATATATAAAAAGCCAATGATAATAATAGATTTTGGTACAGCTACAACGTTTTGCGCAATAAATGGTAAGGGAGATTATTTAGGTGGATGTATAGTTCCAGGAATAAAGATATCTTCGGATGCATTATTTGAAAGAGCAGCAAAACTTCCAAGAGTAGAATTAGAAGTACCTAAAAATATTATATGTAAAAACACAATTTCAAGTATGCAGTCAGGGATAATTTATGGTTATATAGGTCAAGTAGAATATATAGTTAAGAAAATGAAGTTGGAAATGAAGCAAGATAACTATGGTATAGAACCATATGTAATAGCTACAGGGGGATTAGCCAATTTAATTGTAAAAGAAACTAAGATTATAGATGAAGTAAACCCTAACTTAACACTTGAAGGACTAAAAATATTATATAGAAAGAACAGGGAGTAAATAAATGAAAATAGGTAATCTGACATTTGAGAATGAAGTATTTTTAGCACCTATGGCAGGAGTTACAGATATATCATTTAGAGGTCTTTGTAAAGAGATGGGATGTGGTTTAGTATACACAGAAATGGTAAGTGCAAAAGCACTATATTATGAAAGTGATAATACTAAAAACCTATTAAGAATATCAGATGAAGAAAAACCAGTAGCTACACAAATATTCGGTAGAGAACCTAAGATAATGGCAGAAGTTTGTGAAAAGTATTTTAATGATAGAGATGATATTTGCATTGTAGATGTTAATATGGGATGTCCAGTCAATAAAATAGTGAAGAATGGAGAAGGTTCTGCTTTGATGAAGGAACCAGAATTAGCAGCTAAAATTGTTAGAGAATTGAAGAAGGTATCAACTAAACCTATTACAGTTAAGTTTAGAAAAGGATTTGATGACAATAGTATAAATGCTGTTGAATTTGCTAAGAGGCTAGAAGATGCTGGTGTAGATGCTATTGCAGTACATGGAAGAACAAGAAAACAAATGTATGAAGGTAAGGCTGATTGGGATATAATTAGACAAGTAAAAGAAGCTGTTTCTGTTCCCGTTATAGGAAATGGAGATGTATGTTCTATAGAGGATGCATTAAGGTTAAAAGAGATTTCAAACTGTGATGGTATAATGATTGCTAGAGGTAGCATGGGAAATCCTTGGTTGTTTAGAGATATAAAACTAGGATTAGAAGGAAAAGAAATTAAAGAAATTACTTTTGAAGAAAAAATTGATATGTGCATAAGACATTATAATTTAGCTATTAAATATGATGGAGAATATAAAGCTGTAAGAGAAATGCGAAAGCACGCTTCATGGTACATTAAAGGGCTACCAGGATGCACAGAAATAAGAAGTATAATTAATTCTTTAGAAAGCAGTGAAGAAGTTATTAAAGTACTGAATAGTTATAAAGAGTCAATTAATAGTAAATAGGATGAATATTTTTGAATTATTGACATATTATAATGGCTGATTTATAATTATAAAAATGATTTCAAGGAATTTAATTTTAAGTATGGTCAATATAAATTGAAAGGAGCTGGAGACCGTTAAATTGACATATACATTATAAAAATATATGTTAATTAGTGTAGGGTTATTATATCCGAATTAACGCCTTGGGAGTGTCAGACCTAACGAAAGTAATATTTTTTATAATATAAAATCGGACACGTTGAAAAAGGAAGCAAATTTAAATTTGCATTGCGGTTGTTGTTATTATGAGTGAAACAAAAAAATATGTTATGACTTATGAAGGTGTAAAAAAACTAGAAGATGAGTTAGAGTACTTAAAAACAGTAAAAAGAAAAGAGATAACAGAAAAAATAAAAGTTGCTTTAGGATATGGGGATTTAAGTGAAAACTCAGAATATGATGAAGCAAAGAATGATCAGGCATTTACAGAAGGAAGAATTCTTCAAATAGAAAATATGCTTAAGAATGCTGAAGTTGTAGATGAAAGTGAAATTCCAAAAGATACAGTTTCAGTAGGATCAATAGTTAAAGTTAAAGATTATGATTTTGATGAAGAAGTTGAATATACAATAGTAGGTTCAGCAGAAGCAGATCCAATGGAGTTTAAAATATCAAATGAATCTCCAGTAGGAAGTGGTCTTATTGGCAAGAAGATCGGAGATATTGTAGAAATATCATTACCAGGTGGAGAAACAAATAAATTTGAAATATTAAATATAAGAAGAGTATAGTGGAGGGATATAAATGTCAACGGAGGAAATGAACTTATCCGAGTTACAATCTCAATTTAGTGAACAAGAAAGATTAAGAAGAGAAAAATTAGTTGAATTACAAAGTCAAGGCAAAGATCCTTTTGATGTGTATACAGTAGATAGAACACATACATCAGAAGAAATAAAATCAAATTATGAAGAATTAGAAGGCAAAGTTGTAACTATTGCTGGAAGAATCATGTCTAAAAGAGGGCAAGGAAAGGTTGTATTTTCAGATGTACAAGATAGAGATGGAAAAATACAATTATTCATAAAGATTGATGCTGTTGGAGAAGATAGATTAAAAGTATACAAGAGCTTAGATTTAGGTGATATGGTATCTGCAACAGGAGAAGTATTTAAGACTAAAACTGGAGAAGTATCAGTAAAAGTTACTGAGTTTGAGTTAATATGTAAATCATTAAAACCTCTTCCAGAAAAGTGGCATGGATTAAAAGATCCAGATTTAAGATATAGACAAAGAGAAGTAGATATAATAACTAATCCAAGTGTAAAAGATACATTCATAAAGAGAAGTCAAATAATAAAGGCAATAAGAGAATTCTTAGATAATAGAGGGTTCTTAGAAGTTGAAACTCCAATCCTTGGATCAATAGCAGGTGGAGCAGCAGCAAGACCATTTATAACACATCATAACACATTAGATATAGATATGTACCTAAGAATCGCTACAGAATTATACTTAAAGAGACTTATAGTTGGTGGATTTGAAAAGGTATATGATATGGGTAAAAACTTTAGAAATGAAGGTATGGATGTAAGACATAATCCAGAATTCACAATGATAGAGTTATACGAAGCATATACTGATTATAATGGTATGATGGAAATAATGGAAAACCTAGCTGCATATGTTTGTGAAAAGGTAAATGGTACTACAAAAGTTACTTATCAAGGAACTGAAATTGACTTTAAGCCACCATGGAGAAGAATAACTATGGTTGATGCAGTTAAAGAACATGCAGGAATTGATTTTAATTCAATAGCTTCAGATGAAGAAGCACAAGCAATAGCTAAAGAAAAGAATTTAGAATTCCCTAAGCCACTAAATACAGTAACTAAGGGAGAAGTTCTTAATGCTTTATTCGAAGAATTTGCAGAAGATAAGATGATTCAACCAACATTTATATTAGATTATCCAGTAGAAATTTCACCTCTTACAAAGAAGAAGAGAGGAAATGAAATGTTTACTGAAAGATTTGAAGGATTTGTATATGGTAGAGAGTTATGTAATGCGTACTCTGAATTAAATGATCCTATAGTTCAAAGAGAAAGATTTGAACAACAAGCTAAATCAAGAGAACTTGGTGATGATGAAGCTTATGTAATAGATGAAGAATTTATGAGTGCATTAGAAACAGGAATGCCTCCAACAGGTGGACTTGGATTTGGTGTTGATAGATTAGTTATGTTCTTAACTGATTCAGCATCTATAAGAGACGTACTTCTATTCCCAACAATGAAACCACAAAAATAAATGCAAGACAATTGATTAGAAAGAGCCGATGAATTTGTGAGAATTTCACTGATCATCGGTTCTTTTTTTTAAGGTGTTAGTATACGTTATAAAGAAGTCTGTTGCCCTTGGATATCATATTGTGTAATCCAATTGTGAATTTCCTTAACTACTGGTTTTAAATCTCTGCCCATTTGTGTCAAAGAATACTCTACTTTAGGCGGAATTTGCTGGTACTCTTTACGATTAATAAGACCGTCTTTTTCTAACTCTTTTAATTGTGTGGTCAACATCTTGTGGGTAATAGGCGAAAGTAAGCGTTTTAATTCACCATAACGTAACATTTCATGGAAAGCTAACACATAAATAATTCTCAGTTTCCATTTACCACCAATCATGTTAACCACTTTTTCAAATTTTTCATATCCAACGTTTCTAAGGTAACAATTTTCTAATTCCATTTTATCACTCTCCTTTTTGATAGTATCTTACAAAAAAGTGCATACTTTTCTAAATTAGTATAAAAAGATAAAATGAAAAAGTAAACAAGATTTTTAAAGGAGTGAGGAATGTATTGTAATGAAAATTGTTATTGTAAACGGAAGTTATAGAAAAAATGGAGCAACAGCACTAATTCTAAATGAAATTTATCAGCAGCTTAATAAGTATGGAGATATGGATGTGGAAATTGTTCATGTGGCAGATTTGGAACTGAAATATTGCGTAGGATGTGGTTCCTGCTATAAGACGGGAAAGTGTATTTATAATGATGACATGGAAAAATTATCATTAAAAATTGGAAATGCCGATGGAGTTATTTTGGGATCTCCCACCTATGCAAGCAATGTGTCTGGGCATATGAAAGTAATGATAGATCGAGGACATTTTGTAATGGAGCAATTGCTTTATGGTAAGTATGCGATAAGCGTTACGACCTATGAAAATTATGGGGGAAGAGATTCAGCTAAAGTATTAAACCGACTTTTAACCTATTCTGGGGCTAAAATTAGCGGTACAATAGTATCTCGATGTAGATTTAATTCAAGTCCATTGGAAGATGCTCAATTAAGGGGAAATATTCGAAAAGTAATTAATAGATTTTATCGGGATGTTGCTGGAAGGCGTAAGCATGTAATTCAAAATATTAAGCATTTTGTTGTATTCCGAATAGGAATTAGACCATTTGTCATACGAAAAGGTTCACAATATGATGGCGTGATAAAACACTGGAGAAAGAGAAATATTATGGGAGGATATAAGTGATGAAGTACGAGTTTACTCGCAAGATAAAATGGAAACATATTTTACTGCTTTTAATTACTTTTTTATGTATGATGGCATTCATGCGGTATACAGCATCGCAGGTGAAAAATATTTCGGGAGGGACAGGTGTACTTGATTTGAATTTTGGAAATTCAATTGAGCATGTTTTGCAGACAATGAATAGATTGGGTAATGATGGTCGGGAATATTATCTAACACATTTTTTAGTTGTTGATTGCTTCTATGCAATGATTTATGCAATGTTTTACTTTTGTTCAATCTCATTCTTGTTACATAACAATAAAATTAGAAAAAAAAGCGTATTTAATGTTTGTTTCCTTCCTATAATTGGCATGTTCTTTGATTGGTTAGAAAATCTTTTTTTAAGCTTTCTTATAATGAATTGGACAGCTAAATCAATAACTTTGTGTATGTTGTTTATTATAAGCAATATAATAAAGTTTTTATTTGTATATTTATCGTTATTGCTAGTTATTTTAGGTCTCCTGTATTATTTTCTTCAGAAAATTTCAGGACGAATTTTAAATAAATAGTGCCGATGAAATTTAAGTAATACAATTCGTAAATTAAGAGGTTTATTATGAATATTTATACTTTATACTTTAGCCCTACTGGTGGCACCACAAAAGTACTTGATATTTTGACTTCAGCATGGGATTGTGAAAAAAATATATTGATTTATCTAAAGGTAATATTCATTTTGAAAAAAATATACTTTTTTTGATAAAAAGGTATTGCAATTTTTTTATAAACTGATATAATAATCATTGTGCTTAGCACAAATTAGTATTCCGCGGTAGCTCAATGGTGGAGCACTCGGCTGTTAACCGATAGGTTGGAGGTTCGAGCCCTCTCCGCGGAGCCATTAATTTAATAAAGTTAATTTAAATTAAATATTTTAATATTCCGCGGTAGCTCAATGGTGGAGCACTCGGCTGTTAACCGATAGGTTGGAGGTTCGAGCCCTCTCCGCGGAGCCATTAATTTAATAAAGTTAGTTTAAATTAAGTATTTTAATATTCCGCGGTAGCTCAATGGTGGAGCACTCGGCTGTTAACCGATAGGTTGGAGGTTCGAGCCCTCTCCGCGGAGCCATTTAAATAAGAGTTTTGTAAGAGCAGATTAAGTCTGTTGATACAAAACTCTTTTTTGTTTTAAAAATAAATTTATTAAAAGCATAAAAATAAGCCATGTGAAAGTTCACATGGCTAAAAATTAGTTTTCTTCGTCGTAAGATATGTATGATGTTGAGAATGCTAGTAACACTCCACCACCAATTATATTTCCAATAGTTACCCAAAGTAAGTTTTTGAAAGCTAAACCTAGAGGAATACCTCCTAAAGCAAAATAACCTATTGAGAAAACACCCATATTAGCAACACTATGTTCAAATCCAGCTATGATAAAAGCAAACACACAGAAGAACATCATTATTAGTTTTCCTGATTCACTTTGCATTTTAATACCACTTAAATAGCCTAAGCAAACTATAAAGTTACAAAGTATTCCTCTAAGAATCATTTGTCCTATGCTTAAATCTAACTTTGCAGCAACAAGTGGTTCTATATAGTGTTGAACGTGAGATAATGAAGCACCACTCTTAACAAATAAATAAGAGAATATAATGCATCCTATAAAGTTACCGATATAGCTAAGTGTCCAAACCTTTATTAAATCTTTAACAGTAACTCTTTTGTATTGAAGCCCTAGACTCATAACTAAGTTGTTACCAGTGAAAAGTTCACCACTTAGAAAGACAATTAATGCTAATGCAAAAGAGAATGTAGCAGCTACCATTACTTTAGCTACTTCTGGATATTTAGGATATAAAATAGCTCCTGTAGTATAAGAAAGAATTATAGCAACAATTACATAAAATCCAGTTACAATTGCTCTTGCTAAATACTTTCCTGTTCTTTTATTAGCATTTTTACTTTTCTTTTCTGCTAATTTCAATAGTTGGTCAACATCTTTTGTGTACATAATTTCTCCTTCTTTTAAAAAATTTTCTTTTATTATTTTATGCAGATAAAATTTATATATACGCTTGCTAAATAAATTAAATAATTTAATATTTATAATTTATTTAACATGCATACTCCGCATAAAATTAAATATACCACAATAATTAAGAAATTTAAATAGTATCTTGACATATAAATGGCATTTGATAAAATTAATATAGAATTTAATAAGCATGTTGATAAAGAGTAGTAGTTTTTCGATTATTTTACAGAGAGATGATGTATGGTGCGAATCATTATAAGAGAAAGATGAATGGAGCTTTTGAGTGCTATTTGTTAGAAAGTTGGGCTTTTGCCAAGAAGGGTGGAACCGCGGAATTTAATTTCGTCCCTTTGTGGTAATTAGTCTTTTTTTATTTAAAAAATTTTGGAGGGATAAAAATGGCAGTAGAAAAGACAATGGATAAATTAGTTGCTCTTTGTAAAAGTAGAGGTTTTATATTCCCAGGATCAGAGATATACGGTGGACTTGCGAATTCATGGGATTATGGTCCTTTAGGAGTAGAATTTAAAAATAATGTAAAAAAAGCTTGGTGGAAAAAGTTTGTTCAAGAAAGTCCTTACAATGTAGGAGTTGATTGTGCAATATTAATGAATAGAGAAGTTTGGGTAGCATCAGGTCATGTTGGAGGATTTTCAGATCCATTAATGGATTGTAAGGAATGTAAGTCAAGATTTAGAGCAGATAAACTTGTAGAAGACCATATGACAGAAAGTGGTGTTGAAGTAGCATCAGCTGATGGATGGAGTAATGAAGAATTAAAAGAATATATAGAAAAGAATAATATAGTATGTCCTAAATGTGGATCATTAAACTATACAGATATAAGAAAATTTAATCTTATGTTTAAAACACATGCAGGAGTAACAGAAGATGCTAAAAACGAAATATATTTAAGACCAGAAACTGCTCAAGGTATATTTGTTAATTTTAAATCAGTACAAAGAACATCTAGAAAGAAAATCCCATTTGGTATAGCTCAAATAGGTAAATCTTTTAGAAATGAGATTACTCCAGGTAACTTTACATTTAGAACTAGAGAGTTTGAACAAATGGAATTAGAATTCTTCTGTAAGCCAGGAACAGATTTAGAGTGGTTTGAATATTGGAGAAGTTATTGCTGGAAGTTCTTATTATCATTAGGCGTTAATGAAGAAAACTTAAGAATGAGAGATCATAGTGAGGATGAATTATCTTTCTATTCTAAGGCAACATCCGATATAGAATATTTATTCCCATTTGGATGGGGTGAGTTATGGGGTATAGCTGATAGAACAGATTATGACCTTAAGCAACATCAAGATCATTCAGGTCAAGATTTAACTTACTTAGATCCAACAACTAATGAAAAGTACTTACCATTCTGTATAGAGCCATCATTAGGTGCAGATAGAGTTGCATTAGCATTTTTAATGGATGCATATGACGAGGAAGATTTATCAACTGAAGATAAGAAAGATTCAAGAGTAGTTATGCATCTTCATCCAGCATTAGCTCCATATAAGGCAGCTATATTACCATTAACAAAGAAGCTTTCAGATAAAGCTTTAGATTTATATGCTGAATTAAGCAAAAAGTTTAATATAGAATATGATGAAGCTGGAAGTATAGGAAAGAGATATAGAAGACAAGATGAAATAGGAACTCCATATTGTATAACTGTTGATTTTGATACATTAGAAGATGAATCAGTAACAATAAGAAATAGAGATACAATGGAACAAGAAAGAATCAAGATATCTGATTTAGAACAATATATAGCAAAGAGTCTTGAATTTTAATAAGATATAATAATACAAAAGCGAAGTTTATTGTTATAAGAACAATGACTTCGCTTTTATTTGCAATTTTTATGATATTATAATAATAGAAATAAAGAAAGTAAAATAACATCTAAATATATAAGGTGGAGGAGTAAAATGAGAAAAGATTTTAAAGATTTTAAGAGCTTTATAAAAGGTAAAAGTGTTGCAGTAGTTGGAATAGGGGTATCTAATATTCCACTAATAAATTTTTTGCATAATCTAGGTGCTAATGTAACTGGATTTGATATGAAGGAAGAAAATGAGTTAGGAGATATAGCTAATGAATTTAAAAATAAAGGAATAAACTTAATTTTGGGAAAAGGATACTTAGATAAGTTAGTAGGTTTTGATGTTGTATTTAAAACTCCATCTATGAGAATAGATAGTGAAGCATTAGTTAGAGCTAAAGAAGAAGGGGCATATATAACTTCAGAAATGGAAGAGTTCGTAAGATACTGTAAAGGAAAAATATATGCTGTTACAGGAAGTGACGGAAAAACAACAACAACTACAATAATATCCAAGTTATTAAAAGCAGAAGGATATACAACTTGGGTTGGAGGAAATATAGGTAATCCTCTATTTGATAAGATAGAAGAAATAAAGGAAGAGGATATGGTTGTACTTGAATTATCAAGTTTTCAATTAATGACTATGAATTTACCTATAGATGTAGCAGTATGTACTAACTTAGCTCCAAATCATTTAGATATGCATAAAGATATGCAAGAGTATATAGATTCAAAGAAAAATATATTCTTATATCAAGAAAAAGATGATGTATTAGTAATAAATCAAGAAAATGATATAACTAATAAATTTAGAAATGAAGCTAAGGGGGAAGTTAGGACTTTTAGTTCAAAGAATATATTAGATAATGGCGCTTATTACCATGATGGTAAGTTATATTTAGAGGGAAAATGTGTATGCGAAAAAGATAATATATTAATTAAGGGAATGCACAATGTTGAAAATTACTTAGCTGCATTTATAGCAACAAAAGATGATGTTTCTATTAATACAATGAAAGAAGTAGCTGAAACATTTACTGGAGTGGAACATAGATGTGAGTTAGTAAGAGAATTAGATGGTGTTAAATATTATAATGATTCAATAGCATCTAGTCCAACAAGAACATTAGCAGGATTAAAGGCATTCCAAAAGAAAGTAATAGTAATTGTAGGTGGATATGATAAACATATTCCATTTGAACCATTAGCATATGAAGGATATCCATATATAAAGGAACTTGTAATTATGGGAGCAACTAAAGAAAAGATAAAGGCTGCATTTGATAAGCTAGAAAAAGAAAAAGGAATAAAAGTAAAAATGCACTTTGTTAATGATATGACTGAAGCAGTAAATAAAGCTAGAGAATTAGCAAGTGAGGGAGATGTAATAACATTATCCCCAGCATGTGCATCTTTTGATATGTTTAAAAACTTTGCTATAAGAGGAAATGTATTTAAAGATATAGTCAATAATCTAATATAAAAAAGGTAAAACCAATGAATTTACTGGGTTAAATAAGATAACACATCCTGGTGTATCATTAATAGAAAAACTAAGTATTTTATAGAAATAAGGAGTATATAGGATATAATATTCATAATTCGGTGTATTTATCCTATATACACATATAAAATAATGATATGATAATATCCGTCGTCAGGAAATGACGCAAAGAAAAAAACAAAAAGATTTGAAAATAACTTAAAAAAGTTGTTGACAATGAATTTGTTTAATGGTATTATGAATAAGCGGTCTTGAGTGAGACCAATTAGATCTTTGAAAATTGAACAGAATATATAAGTTAAAAACCAGCAATTCTTTTATAGTAAGTTTTTGAGTGATAAAGATTAAACTTTTTTATGAGAGTTTGATCCTGGCTCAGGACGAACGCTGGCGGCGTGCTTAACACATGCAAGTCGAGCGATGAAACTTCTTCGGAAGTGGATTAGCGGCGGACGGGTGAGTAA
>JAFADP010000195.1 GCA_023424785.1 Bacillota bacterium | reverse complement strand
CCTAATTTTTGTTTACTTTTTATTTATTTTGTGTAATAAGCAACTCCAACAGATCCTGGCCCAACATGTACCCCAATAATAGCTCCTATTGATTGTGTCCCTACTTCTATTCCAAGGGCATCTTTTAGCCTGCTAGCTATTTGAAGTGCCTCATCCTCACAATTTATATGATGAACAATTACTTCTCCACCGCCTTTTTCTTTTATATCACTAATTACCTTATTTAATATAATATCTATTGCCTTTTTCTTAGTTCTGACCTTTTCAAAAACCGAAGTTTCCCCATTTTCCACAGTTAATATTGGTCTTATTTTAAGTATTGTTCCAAATAGTGCAGAGGCACCCCCTATTCTTCCACCCTTTTTAAGGTATTTTAATGTATCTGGTACAAATAAAAATCTACTATTTTCTATAGTTTTGTTTGCTATCTCAACAACTTCTTCTATACATTTTCCATCTTGTGCTGCTCTGGCTGCTTGAAGAGCTATATATCCCATTTGCATACAATTAGTTCTTGAATCTACTAATTCTATTCTTGCATTTTCATATTCTTCTAATGCCATATCCTTAGCTAAATGTGCACTTGAAAATGTTCCACTCATATTTGAAGATATAAAAATTCCAACTACATCATATCCTTTACTAAGTAGTGATTTAAATACATTTGTAACTTCATCTAAACTTGGTTGAGATGAAGTTGGTATTTCTTCACTCTCCTCCATCATTTTATAAAAATTTTTATTATCTAAGTCTACTTCTCTATAACTTTTATTATTTAATGTAACATTTAATGATACTACTGAAATATCGTACTTATGTAAAAGTTCTTCTGGAATATATGATGTACTATCAACCACTATTTTTATTTTTCTATTACTCATAATGCCCTCCACGTATGCTTTAATATTATTTCTTAATTATACCATATTTGAAAACTTTTCTGTGGTTTTAATAATTATTATTTACTTTATATTTTTTATGATATACTAAAGTTCAAGAGTTTATAAATTTTGAAAGGATTATATTTATGTTTAGAACAGTATTTTTTTATTTTGGAATTATTTTAAGTTTAATTGTATCCCTTATTCCTAACCTTAAATTAAAGTGGTTATTAAAGAAAGGGAAAACAGAAGAAGCTCAAGAGTTTACTTATAGAATAACTTATTCTTGGGGAAAATTTGTAATGAAACTTGCTGGAGCAAATATAACCATTAGAGGAGGTGAAAATCTAGACTCTATTAAGAATGAAACAGTATTATTTGTCTCTAATCATCAAAGTAACTTTGATATCCCTTTACTTTTAGGGTCTCTTGACAAATCAAAAGGATTTATTGCAAAAAAAGAACTAGAAACTTGGCCAATTATTAGTTTATGGATGAAGAATATACAATGTGTATTCATGGATAGAAATAATATGCGAAAATCTGCTGAGGCAATTGTTCAAGGAATAAATATATTAAAAAACGGTCAATCTATGGTAATATTTCCTGAGGGAACTAGAAGTAAAGGTGGACCAACTCATGAATTTAAAGCTGGAAGCTTTAAACTTGCTACAAAATCTAAAGTTCCTGTTGTTCCAATAACAATTAATGGAACTTATAAGCTTTTAGAAGCCAATGGTGGTGGAAAAATTAAAGGAAACAATGTAGAAATAATCATTCATAAACCTATTAATACAAGGAATCTTTCAAAGGATGAACTTGATAATTTACATATAACTGTCTCAAAGACAATTACAGATTCAATAAAATAAGTAATTTTATTTTTAAAAAAGTAAGTGAATTTCTTAATAGATTATCACTTACTTTTATTTTATATAATTTATTACCAAATAGAATTAATAATCATATAGTATAAAAGATAACGCAATAATAAACTCCTCGATGAAAGGATGATTAAACATGGTTAAATATGATGACTACTACTCAACCTATGTTCAACAGTGGGAAACTCTTCTAAAAGATTTTAACGTTAATAATTCTTGTAATTATAGAAGCTCTAATAAAGATACCCGCATAACCCAAAATATAAATAATAGAAATATAAATAATAATAAAAATAGTTATGAAATTAATTATGTTGAAGAGTGGAACAACCTTCTAAAAGATTATAACGCTAATAATTCTTATAATTATAAAAACTCTAATAGAAATAATACTAATAGAAATGCTCATACCACTAAAAATACAAATAATAGACATATAAATAATACTAAAAATAATTGTGAAATTAATTATGTTGAAGAGTGGAACAATCTTTTAAATGATTATAAAGTTAATAAAAGTAACTCTTATAATTATAATAACTACTATAATTAGAAAAGATTTTTAAAGGAGTTATATATACTTTAAGCTAAAAAGCTCATTGTAATATAACTCCTTAAATACAAAAGGTTATATAACTTTTTATAATAAAAATTTATATATCAAATAATATACTCTTCACAAGTGCAAAAGCTTCTCTTAAATAGGTTACAGGTACAAAATACCATACTGTAGATCCAGAGTAATTATCTATGTTTTTATATCCTGACCTTTTTGCAAGAAGTCTACTTCTAAAAGCATGAAAATCTGTAGTTACTATTTTTATATTTAAATCTTCAATATCTTTATTACTATGCTTCTCTATCTTTTCTTTAGAAAACTTGAGGTTTTCATTTGTGTTATTAGATTTATCTTCAACTATAATTCTATCTTCATCTATGCCCCTATTAACCAAGTAAATTTTCATAGCTTCTGCTTCTGATAACCTTTCATCACTACCTTTACCGCCTGAAACTACTATAAAACTATTATTGTTATATTTATTTACAAGATCTAATGTGGCATCTAACCTGGCCTTTAATATTAGACTTGGATCTTTTCCATTAACAAGCCCTGCACCTAATACTAATATATAATCCGATTTACTTATATTCATTTTAGGGTATGCTATTATTATACCTTCTAACACTAGAATGAATATCACTCCTGTAGATACTATTATTTTAAATATCTTAAATAATCCTTTTCTTTCTTTTAACTTATCTTTAGTAAAATGATATATAATAAGCATTAAGCCTAATGCAACAAATCCTGTAGTAAAAGCAATTTTTTGTCCACTTATTAAATTAATAATAAATATATATATTAAAATTACTGCGCTTAAAAATAAATCCCAATACCTCTTCAAATAAACCTCAACTCCTTAAATTTTATAGATAAGGCATTATATCATTTGCATAAACTCTTAACACTTCACCAACACTCCAAGCTTGTGAATAACATCCTCTTCCTGTAGATGGACAATCTCCATCAAATATTTCTGCTATTCCATTTATACAACCGTCATTCATAGTATCTTGGAATATATGACACATATCATAAGCCCTTAATATAGCATCTTTAGAATGTTTATTTACCTTACAATATGATGATATAAATCCTCCTATTAAGAAGCCCCATGTAGTGCCCATATGATATGCCTTATCTCTATCTATTAATTTTCCTATATATTCTTTTTTATAATCTTTATCCATAAAAGATAGTGAACGTAGACCATATGTTGAATATAGGTGTTTATAAACTGTATTTACTATTTTCTTTTCTTTTTCAGAATCTAACATTGTAAATGGTAGAGATACAGCCCATATTTGATTTGGCCTTATTTTTTCATCATTTTCATCTACAACATCATAAAGACATTGAGTTTCCTCATTCCAAAATTTATTAGTAAAAGACTCTTTAACTTTTAAAGATAATTCTTCATATTCTTTTGAATCATCTCCATAATGTTTAGCTAAATTTTCCATAATCTTTAATGCATTATACCATAAAGCATTTATTTCTACTGGCTTTCCATGTCTAGGTGTTACAACCAAGTCTCCAACTCTAACATCCATCCATGTAACCTGATCTAGTCCATCACCAGCAAATATTAGCCCATCTTCATCCATACCTATTGAGAAATCTGTTTTTGTTGAATAAGCTTTATATATTTCTTTTAATTTAGGATATATTTTTTCTTTAATAAACTCATAATCAGATGTATCACCTGTATATTGTAAATATTGATATACTGCTTGGAAATACCACAGTGATGCATCTACAGTATTGTACATAGGCTCTGTATTTTCATCAGGAAATACATTTGGTACTAGTCCATTTTTTATATACTTAGCAAATGATTCTAATATTTCTCTTGCATCATCAAATCTTTTTGTTACTAATGTTAATCCTTCAAATGCTATCATTGTATCTCTTCCCCAATCTGTAAACCAAGGGAATCCAGCAAGTACTGTTTTTAACTTTGTACTTTCTCTATTTACTATAAAATGATCTGCAGCCTTTACTAAATTATTTGCAAATTCATCATTGAGATTAGCTTTTTTAACTAATTCATCTGCTCTATTTTTATATTCATTAACTATTTCAAATCCAGACTTATTATTAAGCTCTTCTACTGTACATTTAAAATAGAATTTTTTCTTTTCATAAGGCTTTAACTCTATTTGAACCTCATAAGGAGTGTAATGATTATCTACACCTAAAAATCCTGTTCTATGATCAATCATATAAAAGTGATTTTCTTCTATTAAATAGTTTGGAGTAGCCATACTTGTTGGTATTAAACTTCTGTCATAAAATTCTCCTTCAGAAATATAGAAGTCTATAGTTAAACCCTTATTTTTTTCTGGTATCAATTTTAACTCTTTTTCAGTAAGAGATATATTAAACTTTAAGTCTCCTCTTTCACTAACTTCTCCAGCTTGTCTGTAGTTAAATAGTGGTACAATCCTTAACTTAGTTTCTTCTTCACCATTTTCAACTTCATAACATATAGCTACAGTATTATGACCATATTCCATTGAAATTGTTTTCTTGATGTATATGTCCTCTACTCTATAATTATATTCTGGAACAGAATTAAAATTAAATCTCTCTAAATAGTTTTGTCCATTTTTTGATGTTCCTATATATTGCTGAGATGTTAAATCATATTCTCTATTAGATACTTCTACTATTTCTTGAGTTCTTGTTAATATTAGCTGCCTATTAACAGGAGCATTTAAAGATGCTATTAAGTATCCATGAAAACACGTTGCTCCACCACCTGATACAGTATGATTAGAATATCCCCCTAATCCATTTCCCATCATCCAAGATAATTCATTTCCTTGCTCTATGGTTCTCCATGAACTTCTTCCATATTTATAATCTTTACTCAAAATACCCACCCCATTAAATTAGAGACTAATTATTTTTAATTAGTCTCTATATATTTATTATAGTTATTATTTTATATTATAAGGTAACAAAATTCTTGCAAATTTCTTTCTTAAATTATAATAATACTGTTATTTTATAACTTTACTAAGCTCTATAAATTTATTTATATTTTCTTCTATAAGCTTTAATGAACTTCTCCAAAATTCTATATCTTCTATATCTACTTCCATAGTTCTAGCTACATCTACTAAATTATTTTTTCCTGTTATAGAAAGAAGATTTTCATATTGTGCTATAAACTCTTCTCCTCTCTTCAAATATTCTGAATATAATCCCTTAGAGAATAGTAATCCAAATGCATATGGATAGTTATAGAAATTATAATCTGCATCATAATAATGAGGCTTCCAAAGCCACATATATGGATGTAAATAATTTTGGTCTAATCCATCTCCATAAGCTTCTTTTTGAGCATTTATCATAAGTTCTTTTATCTCTTCTACTGAAAGAGCACTTTCCTTTCTATTTTCAAATAGATTACTTTCAAATAAAAATCTTGAGTATATATCTACAATTACTTGAGTATCATCACTTATTTCAGTTTCTAATATTGATAAAGCCTCTTCTTTTGAAGCATCTTTAATAGCTGCATTTTTAATTATAGTTTCACAGAAAGTAGATGCTGTTTCTGCTATTGGCATTGGATAATCTGAATTTAACACTCTCTCATTTTTCAAACACTCTCCATGGAAACCATGTCCTAACTCATGTGCCATAGTAACTACATCACTAAAGCTACCACCAAAGTTTAATAAGATTCTACTTTCACTTATAAAGTGAAGATTCTCACAAAATGCTCCTCCTACTTTTCCTTCTTTAGGCATTACATCTATCCACTTATTATCAATGGCTCTTCTTGCATAGTCACCTAATCTATCACTAAAACTTCTAAAATTTTTCTCCACAAATTTTCCTGCTTCTTCATAAGAAAATTTCATATCACATTCAACTATTGGAGCATATAAATCATAAAATGGAAGTCCATTATTGTGTCCTAATATTTCTGCTTTTCTTCTTAAATATTTTCTAAATATAGGTAGACTTTCTTTTATTGCCGTTAACATAGCATTTAATGACTTTTCACTCATTCTTGAATCTATAAGAGTTTTTTCTAAAGGTGATTTATATCCTCTAAAATTACATACAGTTATAACTTCTCCCTTAATTCCATTTAATGCAGCTGCAACACCTTCCTCAACCTTCTTATAGGATGCTATTTCAGCCTCATAAGCTTTTTTCCTAACATCTTCATTTTTATCATAAGCCATATTAAGAACTACTGTAAGAGGCTCTTCTCTTCCATCTATTTCTACCATTAATGAAGAAACTAAATTATCTTTTAACTTACTCCAAGCTGTTGATCCAGTATTTTTCATATTAGAAATAATACTTTCTTCCTTATCACTAAGTAAGTATTTACTATTCTCTATTATTTCTTTTAATAAAAATTCATGTTCTTTAAGTAAAGGTGATTTATCTATTATTTCATCTATATTACTTATAGTACTAATCCATCTTTCAACTTTAGTAGATGCTTCAACAACTTCTGTTAATTTATTATCTAAAATATCAGAATATCTTAATGCATCCTTATCTTTTGTATTTGTACTAATGCTAAGATTAATAAACGAGCTAATTTTACTTGATAATGTATGAAAATCAGAAAACTTTTCTATATACTCTTCTAACTTTTTAACATCACTATCTCTTCTTTCTATTAACTTTGTTGACCACTCATTAATTTCCTTAATACAATAATCTAACTTCTCCAAGTCCTCATTAAATTCTTTGCTATTAAATGACTTATATATCTCACTTAAACTCCAATTTAAATCCATAATCTTCTCCTTTTTATATAAGTTGTATAAGATTATTATATCATTCTCTTTTAACTACTATTTATATAAAAAAGAAACTTTATCTATAAAGATAAAGCTTCTATGTATTTTCTCATATTTAATAAAGACATACCTGTTTTTATTGATTCTTTAATATCCCCATTTTTAATAAATCCTAATCTTTCATAAAAACCAATTGCACTCTCTCTTGAATTTAATTCTACGTATTCTACCTTAAATTCTCTTGCAATGTCAACGATTCTATTTATGACTTTTGATCCTATATTCATTCCCCTATATTCTTCGGCTACTACTACTTGAGATATTTGTCCTATATCATTTTCTAAAAATAGCCTTGCATGTCCTATAACTTTTGAGTTATAAACTGCAATAATATGTATTCCAGAATTCTCTTTTTCTGATAATATAGCTTCTTTTGAGTAATCAAACTCTTTAAAAAGACTTTCATGAACAAGATTTATTGCTTCATCATATAAGCATGATTCCCTATCTACAGATACCAATTCAATATTATTATTCATCTACAGGCCTCCTTAATAAATGTGAACCTCATATTGACACTTTTGAAATTATATATTTTATAACTCATTATGTAAAGAACAAATATTACAAAAGTGTATTAGTAAAATTTCATAAAATTTTATCATTTATAAGTTATTAATATCATTTCTTTCTATATACTAAAAATATTCCAATACAAACACAAATTAATGCTATTAATATTTTTATATTAAAAATATTCTCTCCAAGAAATATAGCTGATAATAATGTTCCAAAAACAGGTATTAAGAAATTAAATACTGATATAACTCCAACTTTGTTATACTTTAATAACTCAGTCCATATAACAAATGCAATTGATGATATTAACGCCATATATATTAAAAGTGATATAGATTTTACTGTAAATCCTTCTAACTTTCCATTAAATAAAAAACCAATAATTATTAATATTACTCCTCCTATAAATAATTGATACCCCGTTACTATTGATGCATCTTTTTTCTTTGTTACTCTCTTGCCGTAAATAGAAGATATAGATAGCATTAATGCTGCCATCATTATAAAACCTTCTCCTTTAAAAGAAAATGAATTTTGAACTAAACTTTCTCCATTTAAATTTACTATAATAACTCCTAAAAAGCCTATTATACATCCTATAATCTTATTTAAACTTAATCTATCATTTTTATATATAAAATGAGCTAATATAATACTAAAGAATGTTCCTGTTCCATTAATTATAGAACCTCTAACTCCTGTTGTATAAGACATACCAACATAAAAAAATATATATTGCACAGTAGTTTGCATTACTCCAAGTAAAGTAACTTGAATACATTCACTTTTAGAAAAACTTAATATATCTTTCTTTGATATAACTTGAACTAATAATACTATTATCCCCGCTAAAGCAAACCTTAACCCAGCAAATATTAACTTTGTAGCTATATCATTAATTGATATATTAAATAATGAATAACCGACTTTTACAGCTGGAAAAGCACTTCCCCATAATATACAACATATTGTTGCTAGAATCACTATATTTTTTCTATTTGTATAAATTCTTTCTTTATTCATATAAATCTTTCTCCAATCTAAAAACTTCTATATTAAACATTATACTAAAATTATAAATTTACTATAGTATTAAGAATTTTCTAATAACTGTATTGACAAAATAACCCATTTAGTAATATAATTTATTTATAATCAAATATTTTACAGGCAAGGATTAGGAGGAGTATGTATATACTTAAAGTAAAGAGAGAGAATGTCTGGTGAAAATTCTCATGAAAGATATACAAAAGGTAGCCTAGGAGTCTTTAATGGAAATCTTTTAGAAAGTAAAATTAAACGGAGTACCCACCGTTAAAAGGGTAATGATATTGGTAATAAAACACCTATATCATAATAAGTGTGTATTTTTAATACAAATTTAGGTGGTACCGCGATGATAATATCTTCGTCCTATTGTTGGATGAAGATTTTTTTATTTCATAAATATATGTTGGGGAGTGATTATATGAAATATACTGGTGCTGAAATACTTGTAAAACTACTAGAAAATCAAGGAGTAGAATATATAGCTGGAATTCCAGGTGGATTTAATTTGCCTATATATGATGCTCTCTATTATAGTAAAATAACTCACATACTAGCTAGACATGAACAAGGTGCAGCATTTATTGCTCAAGGAATATCAAGAACTACAGATAAAGTTGGAGTTTGTCTAGCAACCTCTGGTCCGGGAGCCACAAACCTACTTACAGCAATTGCTGATGCTAAACTTGACTCAATTCCTCTTGTTGCAATAACTGGTCAAGTGCCACATTCAGCTATAGGTACAGATGCTTTTCAAGAAGTCGATGCATATGGATTAACAATTCCTATAACAAAACATAACTTCTTAGTAAGACATACAGAAGAGTTATTTAAAATTATTCCAGAAGCTTTTAAAATAGCTCAAGAAGGAAGACCAGGACCTGTTCTTATAGATATTCCAAAAGATATACAAACTAAGATAGTTGATATAGAAGAATTCCCTATATCATATGAAGAAAATAATATTAAAAATAATTCTTTAGATGTATTAATATTAAAAAACATGGCTCAAGCTATAAATAATTCTAAAAAGCCTATAATTTACGCAGGTGGTGGAATTGTTAGAGCTAATGCATCTGAACACTTATATAAATTTGCGAAAAAAAGTAATATTCCAGTAGCATTAAGTCTTATGGGTTTAGGTGCATTCCCAACAGATGATAACTTATATCTTAGTATGCTAGGTATGCATGGTGCTCCTTATACAAATTATTTAATGAACGAGGCAGACTTAATAATTGCTCTTGGCGTAAGATTTGATGATAGAGCAACAGGAAATATTAATAACTTTTGTCCTAATGCATCAATAATACACGTTGATATTGATCCTTCAGAAATTAATAAAATTAGAAATAGTACTCTCTCTCTAGCTGCTGATGTAAGAATATTTATTGATGAAATAATCAACTTAATTAAACCTAATTCACGAATAGATTGGTTGAATCAAGTTGAAAATTATAAGAATAAATATCCCTTACCTTCATATAATAGTCCTATGCATCCTGCTAATTTAATACCTTTTATAGCATCTAATGTTCCTAAAGACAGTATTATCACAACAGATGTTGGTGAACATCAAATGTGGACTGCGCAAAGGTATCCAATTAATACCCCAAAAACATTTCTAACATCTGGTGGACTTGGAACAATGGGATTTGGATTACCAGTTGCAATTGGTGCTGCATTAGCAAATAAAGATAAAGCTGTACTTTGTTTTAGTGGTGATGGTTCCATACTTATGAATATTCAAGAGTTAGCTACAATTGCTGACTTTAAACTAAATATAAAGATAATTATATTAAATAACAATCATCTTGGACTAGTACGTCAACAACAAGAATTATTCTATAATAAACACTACATAGCTTCGCACTTTATATCTAATCCTAATTTTAAAATAATCGCAAATGGATTTGGTATAGAAAGCTGTGACTTATCAGATGAAAAAAGTCCAATGACTAAACTTAAAGAAATATTATCAATACCAGGTCCTTATTTAATTAATATTTCTATTGGACAGGAAGAGAAGATTTTACCTATGGTTGCTCCAGGTGGATCAAATGTAGAAATGATAGGTGGTGTAATATATAATGATTAATACAGATTATTTTCTTATTGAATTACTTGTAAGAAATCATCCTGGTGTAATGAGCCATATTACAGGACTTTTTGCTAGAAGAGCTTTTAATTTAGAGGGCATATTATGTGCTCAAACCGGTGATGGAAGTACAAGTAAGATATTCCTATTAGTTGAAAATAATTCAGCATTAGACCAAATTGTGAAACAACTTGAAAAATTGTATGATGTTTTAAAAGTTTCTATATATTTGGATTATGATAAAAATGTTTTCAATAATCTTCATAATATACTAAAAATAAACTAATTACTATATAAAATTACATTTTACAATAATAGGTAAATGCAATTTTATATATTTAATAGTCAGAAAAGGTCAAATAAAACAGGAAGATATAATTTTTAAAAAAATAAGAACTAAAAGAATATGTAATAAATAAATTCTTTTAGTTCTTATTTTCTATTCGCCTTTTACTAGCTTTTTAACCTTATTTTGAACTAACCATAACTTTTTTTGTTTTCTATTATACGCAACTGCTTGATTTTTATTATTTTTATTTTCATCAAGTAGCTTTATATATTTTTCATCTGCAATCTTTAGTGCATCTTCAATAACTAAAAGTTCTTCCCTAGTAAACACCTAAGTTCCTCCTTAATATTTTTTTATAATTATACCATATTAATTTTAGAATATTGTATTTTCATATTTAAATTTAATGTATTTTCTAAAGTATAGTTAAATCTTTAATATATAGATGGAGCAAACTATTATAAACATATAATTTAAACGGGAAATGAAGCAAGGAGATAAATAAGAAGAAAAAAAGTGAATATTTATATATAATTGCCATATATATGTCACATTATTATTCTAAAATTAAATTATAGAGTTAATTATTATTTATCCCAATTAAATATTAATTATTTTCCCATCAAAAAAGCACTTATCCCAATTTAAGTGCTTTTTTATATTATCCTATTAGCATTGCAATTAAACTTATTGCTAATAATATCTAATCTACTTATTCTTATTTAATAATTTACTTAAAATTAATGGATTGTTAGTTATTATTCCATCTACTTTCCATTTAATTAATTGTTCCATTTCTTCTTTTGAATCTATAGTATATGGATTTATCTCTAGTCCATTTTTATGAGCAATTTTTATATAATTTTCGTCTATAATTTTAACTGATGGATGAAGAGCTTCTATATCATACTTTTTAGCATATTCAATTATACTTCTTTTATTTTTTGAATATAAAAGACCAACTTTTATTCCTTTACATATTCTTTTACACTTTAATAAAGACATATGATTAAAACTTGATATAATAACTTGTTTAATCATTCCATATGATTTTATAGTCTTAATTATATCTTCTTCTATGCAATCATAATTGATCTTATTATTTTTTATCTCTATATTTAAAATAATGTTTTTATTTCTTATTAAATCTAAAACTTCCTCTAATTCAGGGACATAAACATATTTACTGCATGTATATAATAAATCTCTATTTCTAAGCTTTCTAAGCTCCTCCAAGGTATAATCTTTAACATATCCAGTACCAAAATATGTTCTATCAACTTTTTCATCATGAATTACTACCAACTTATTATCTTTTGTCTTATGAACATCTAATTCTATTCCATTTGCTCCAACCCTTATGGCTTCTCTAAATGCAAGCATAGTATTCTCTGGATACCTGTAGCTATATCCTCTATGTGCATAATTAATCATTTTGCCTCCATAACAAAAAAACTATATTAAATACTATGAATAAATATTTTTATTATAACAAATACTAAAAAAAATATTTTAAGGTAATGCTATAAATAAATAATCTATAAAGTTGGTGATATTATGAGCAAAAATAATATAAACTCAAAAATAGATGCATATAAAATAGGCCATTTTACTAAAAATGCTATAGAGGATTTTGAAAAAAATATTATTACTAAACATAATTTCCTTGAGCAAGTAGATGAAAATCTAAAAAACAATAATTCTAAGTAAATAAGTAATAAGGAGTTGTTTTATTAAAACAACTCCTTATTACTTATTATTGAGTTTCGTCAAGCATATAAGAACTTAAATCTGCCTTACTCTTATCTTCTTCATTAATTGTAATATTTTCATCATTATCAACAGTCTCTTCAAGAGGAATATACTTATTTGTACGTCTAAAAGCATATTCATTACTAACTTGGTTCCAATTAGAAAAGTCATCATTTATTTTAAGCGTCTCTATATTATGGCTCATTCCTAAGACAGGATTTACAGTGAAATCTTTATCTTTAAGGTTTTCTTTTCTTTTTAATGCTAACTTATCAAATATATCTTCACTCATTAATATCACCACCAAATAATTTATATAATTATTATCTCTAAATAAGTTAGGTTTTATTAAATACTAAGTAATATTATTTGAATATTATTTATTTTATTTAGTAATACTAATTTATATTAAGATTATTTAAGTAAAGGAATGATATTTTTATGATTGATAAAGATTTTAAAACTTATATAAATGAAACAAAAACTAAGATTACATCTGTAGAAGCCTGTGTTACAGAAGCTCATGCATTAGCTTCAAAAGAAGATAAAGTAAAGGTTGAAAATATAATGGCAGCTCTAGAAAATGTATATGATTTATTATGTGACCTTCAATAAAAATAAGGCAATCTAAAATATTAATATTTTAGATTGCCTCACTTTCATTTTAAGTTTAACCTATAAACGTATTTCTCTAGAAATTATATTTTCTTAACAAACTCAGATTTTAATTGCATAGCTCCAAATCCATCAATCTTACAATCAATATTATGATCGCCATCAACTAAACGTATATTCTTTACTTTAGTTCCCATCTTTAATGGTGATGAGCTTCCCTTAACCTTAAGATCCTTTATGATAGTTACAGTATCACCATCATTTAATATGTTTCCATTTGCATCTTTAACTACATTTTCTTCCTCAGCACTTGTGCTTTCTGAGTTTAAAGTCCATTCATGACCACACTCTGGACATATAAAAAGACTTCCATCTTCATAAGTATATTCTGAATTACATTTTGGGCAATTTGGTAAATTAAACATCAATTCACTTCCTCCATTTTTTATTGCTAAATGTAATAATAACATAGTATTCTTACATTAACAAATTCTCATGTATTTAATATAAAATACTTATATTTATACACCAAATATAGGCTGTGTAATATCTCTTTCATATATACCTAATGCCCCTATTAAAATATATACTTTTGCAATAACACTAAATACATTTCCTATACAAATTTGTATATTAGGATCTAAAGAATAATTAATCTCTCCATTAATATATTTTTCATATAAACTATTATATCTTGTAAAAGAAATATTAGAAAATAAAATTGCTGCAATTATAGCGAAAAAAGCTGAACCTACTGCAGGAATATCTGGATTTGCATTGCTTCCTCTTAATTCATCATATTTATTATAAATTAACTCCATACTTTCAATTGTCGATATATATGAAAGAAAATCCGAAATTAAATACATTATAGCAGCATTAGCTTGAATTTCTAATAAATTTAAGTGTTCTAAATCATCTATTGTTATATTATTTATATTGTATCTATTATTATTATAACTTGAACTATTCGTATTTTTTGAATAGTAATATGTCACCTGATTCATCTCCTTAAATTTATATAGTTAATCTATAATATATAAATTTCTATCTGTTAGTGAATATTGGAAACAATAATGTATATAATCTCTATATATAAAAGTATGCAAAAAGATAATACACTTGTGACCTATACTTAACATAATAATATATACTTTAAAATTTAAACAAAAAAAATAGCAAACAAAACTTTTAACGCTTTGTTTGCTTCAATATAAGCTATATAAATACTTTACAATGAAATGAAAAACTTAATTGTAATCCCAACATGCCGTTCACTTATATATTCAAGACCTGCTTCTCGCAGGTGGGTTAAACTCAATTTACTTCTATAATCTTCTGCTGTAATTATGATTATTATCTAAATTACAAATTTCTGAAGTCCTATATCCATAAACTTATTGTAAATCCCGAATATGTAATGTAGGTTGAATACCATAAGCTACACGAACATCTCAGGTGTTTATGTACTCATTATATCACCTTATTATATTTATTCAATATAAACTTTTTACAATTATATTATATTTTTGTATATATTCCTTATTATTCTTAAAATAAGTTTAGAACTTATACAATATTCATCATAATATTAATCTTGTTCATAAGATAATATATTTCCGCTGTTAGCATCTATTTCATAACTATATTCTCTATTATTATAATAGAACTCTACTTCATATTTTTTAATTCCATCATCAAAATCTAATTCTGTCCTTTTAAAAGTAACCTGACCGCTTGTTAAACCTGCATGTGATAATGCAATTTGTTTTGCTTTATCTATTGAAATAGCAGCTGTGTTATTTGTATTATTCTGTGGGGTGTTTTGTGTACTGTTTTTATTAATATCTTCATCTATATCATTATCATATTTTATAATTTTCCCATCAGTTGCACTGATTTCATAATCATATTCTTTACCATTATAATAAAACTCTATATCATACTTTTCTATTCCATCGTCTATATCATTTTTTGTTTCAGAAAACGATACTTGATCCTCTGTTAATCCTGCATGCTTTAATGCTATTTCTTTAGCTTGATCTATTGTTATTTTATTACTTGTTTTACCATTACTATTGTCTATCACACCTGAATCTGTGCATGCTACTAAACTAATACTAAATACTAATACAATTATTGCTAAAATTAATTTCTTCATTTTTTCTCCATCCTTTAATTACATAATTAAAATTATTTACTCTAGATTTATTTACTTTATTTTTCCCTTCTCTTAATTAATAATACAAATTATATAACATAAGTTTTTACCTTTCATGAAATAGGAATTAGAATAAAATTAAAATTTTTTAATCTTTTTAGCAAGACATCAATTTGCAAATACTTTATCATCATTATGGTGTAATAAAATTAGTTTTCTTGGACCCTGTATAAGAATCGAAAAAAGCACACCTTCCGACCATTTATCTTGTTTCAGCATCTCTATATCAACGATATTTTCCTTATTTGATTAGACATTCTATCCTCCTTCATTTAACTGATTTTTTAAATAAAATGAAATTAAAGCTATGGTACATCTTAAAATATCCATAGCTTTTACTATTTTATTGTTTTTCAAACTCTCTTATACCTAATACTTAATCAATATTTTTATATATAATTAAAAATAGTATTAAATTCTTGATTAACTTTCTATACTATTTAAATCTAAATTTTCATTCTCTATAATATCTTGTAATTTATTACTTGATTCTTTAATATTAGATACAAACTCAAGTAAATTTTTTATATTAGAATTATTCTCTTCTGTTATTGCTAATAATTCTTCCGTTGATGCTACATGTTCACTTGAGATTTCTGATATATCATTAATCATAACATTTAATTCTTTTACTTTATTAACTGTTTCAATTATTTCTTCAAATTGTTCTACTAAATGATTATCAATATTTTTAAACTCATTTTTAATATTACTAAAACTTGAAGTTACATATTTAATTAATTCTTGTCCATCTTCAGTTGTTTGTTTTCCTTTCAGCACTTCTGCTAAAACACTATCAGTATTAGCTCTTACTTCATTTATTATTAAATTTATCTCTTTTACTGCATTTTCACTTGATTCAGCTAACTTCCTAACCTCTTCTGCAACGACTGCAAACCCTTTTCCTGCTTCTCCTGCTCGTGCTGCTTCTATTGATGCATTAAGTGCTAATAAATTTGTTTGCTCCGAAATCCCAGCTATTCTTAATAAAATTTCATTAACTCTATTCATATTATCATCTAGTTTCACTACCTTTTCATAAGACACTTCAGAGCTTCTCGAAATAATTTCCATCTGTTTATCCATGCTATTTATTTTTTCATGTCCTATTAAAACAATATCACCTGTATTTTTAGATATTTTAGATAGCCTTTGTGAAAACTTATTAATAAATTCAATTCCTTCACTTGCATCTTTTATTTTCTCATTAATAGTAATTATACTATCTGTTTGTGCTAAAACACCTTTAGTAATTTCTTTTACAGTTTCCTCCACAGATATACTAGCTTCCTTTAATGCATTTAACTTTCCATAACAATTTGATATATCATTATCTAATTCCTTAGTATTATCATTAACTATATCAGATGTATGTGAAAGTTTGCCTAACATTCGTTTTGTTTCATTTTCCTTTTTACTTGCTTCATCTATTAAATTAATCCCCGATGATGCTATAAAAAATAGTGAAATAACTATAAATATCATACATATTATAGATATTATAAATGATATTAAATCTATTGTTCCTAATACAATAAACTGATAAGAAAATACTGAAGTTATAAAAGCTCCTATAAATAAAGGTATTCTCTTTTGTAAGTATATTGTTGATACAGTTAATAACATTCCACCTATTAATGCTGATTGATTTGGCATACCAATCATATCTATAACTATTGTTATAGTTGTTAAACTTAACAAAACCTTTTGTATTAAATTTGGAGATACATCTTTTTTAATTAATATAAATCCACTTATTGATGCAATTGCAAGAATTACTGGTGCCATATAATGACTCAAGCCTAACAATGTAAGTATTGTATTAGAGCCTATCCCTAAAGTTATAATACCTAATAATATTTTATTTACTTTCCTTATATGTTTTAATAAATTATTTTCCTCCATATTATTACTTTACCTCTCCTATTTAACTATTTCTTACTTTTGTAGTACATTAGAATAAAAAATAGATATTATCACAATATCCATAATTACTCATCATAGTAATTATCGAAACTTTATCTAAAAAGTTAATTTCATTAAATTTTTTCCATAATAGAACAGCCTCTAATACAGAGACTGTTCTATTATGGAAAAAAGAAAGATTAAGCGAAAGAAAAAGAAATATTATAGCAGATTTAATCAAATAAGATTCTTCATTATTAAATTATGTAATACGTCAAGGTCTATAATATATACTTTTCGACCAGCAAATTACTGATTTACTCGTACCAATCTCCATTGCTGATTATAGCCATTATTTGAGTACCACTGAATTACATTAGCTCCATTCTGTGTTGAATTATAATCTACACCTAGTGCTTTTCCACTGTTTCTATTAATCCATAAAGTGATCCATTTGCACAATGTGTTGCTCCTGTTATGACAGCGTTACAGTCTACAATCATTGTATCTGCTGCATAAGCTTTTATTCCATTTCATACCACACTCTTAATAATCAGCATAAATACAAGAATTGCTGAAAATACAAATTTTCAACACAAATTGAGTTTATCTAATCCTTAAACTTAATAATTACAAACCTCACTATATATAAGAGTAATGCACATTCATCATTAAACTACTTTATTGACAATGTATTTTTTTAAGCGTATAATGCTTTTTTACTAACTAAAAAAGATTAGGGGGCTGAATATATGACATTTTATGAAGAATTGCAGTTAAACCAAGCAGGTTCAAAAGAACTTATTAGAAATTCACAAAATAACAAAGAAAAATTAAGACATTTAGCTATTTATCTTTTTAAGATTTTTATAACCATGGTATTTTGTATAGCATTTGTAATTGCTTATAGCAAGTTTTTTGGTAATGCTAACAGTATTGTTGGTGTTATTGTTCTTCTTTTTGTTTTAGTATTTAGAAATATAGATTTATCAATAAAAACATCCCATGCACTCCCTTCCTTAATAGCTATATTTGCAATTTTAGCTATAGGACCAAGATTAAGTAATGCTAGTAATATATACGTTGAATTATTAGTGAATAGTGTATGTATTTTTCTATTAATGTTTTTAGGATGTCATAATGAAAAAATGTGTAATCATTCTACATTAGTATTAGGATACCTTTTACTATATGGTTATGATATATCTGGAGATGCTTATATTAAAAGATTAGAGGCTATTACTGTAGGTGCTATAATTACTGGAATAATATATTTTAGAAATCATAGAAAAAAGACTTATGAGCTAAACTTTTTAAGTTTCTTTCAAGAGTTTGATATCAACGCCCATAGAACAAAGTGGCAGTTATCTCTTACTTTTGCTATATCTTCAATCTTACTTATTGCAAAAATAATAAATCTTCCAAGACCTATATGGGCAGGTATTGCAGTTATGTCTATAGTAACTCCTTTCCCAACAGGTAAAAAGCAAAAAGTAAAGGAAAGAATTTTAGGAAATGTTTTTGGAGCTTTACTAGTATTTATTATTTATACTTACTGTCCAGAATTTATGTATAATAACATTGGAATTATTGGAGGAATAGGTGTAGGACTTTCTGCAACTTATGGTTTCCAATCAGTATTTAATACACTTGGAGCTATATCTTCTGCATCAACGATTCTAGGCTTTCCAGCAGCTATATTCTATAGAGTTTTTAATAATGCTCTAGGTTCTGTATATGGAATAGTTTTTAATAAATATTTTTGTAAACTTGTAGGTAATGAAAGATAATTATAAAACCGCCAATATGGCGGTTTTACTTTTTAGATATTATTATTCTCATATTTTCATCATACTTAATCCCTAATTCCTTAGATAACTTATCATTTAACGTTGTAAGTTTATCATGATAATCTTTGTACTCACTACTTAATATTTTCATGTTAGGTATAAATACATCATAATATCCACTGCTATCAAAGAAATCATTAATCTGTTTTTTAAATTTATTAAATGGATTTATTAATTTTACTAGAGATTTATCATTTTGTTTTTCTATATTATCCAATAACTTTTTCTTATACCTTTCTAATTCCACACCTTCTGCATTTAACATATTATTTACCTCATTTCTCATATTTTCATTCATATGTTTTGCCATCTCTTCAGTTGTATTTTCATATACAGCTTGAATAATTCTAGGTACTTTTATATCCGGAACATTATCCAAAAATTCAACAATCTCCATCCATGCTTGATACTTCTCTTGTGTATCTATTGGTTCATTTAAATATGGCGCAAAGTGATATGATAAATATATACCTATACCATTTGGAAAAGCTCTAATTAATTCTTTTTTAATAAATTCACCATTATTTTTTTCTATTTCTATAATTTCTTTATTCATCTCTCTAATAAAAATTTCATTAAAATTATTATTTAATACTTTTTCTAGATATACCTTCTCTTTTTTTATCTGTATTTCTTTATCTTGTTTTTCTTTTATAATGTTATTAATTATGCTCTTCTTATCTTTACTATTTATTATTATTTTAATATCTTTAATAGCTATATCTAATTTCCTATATAATGATATTTCATTTAATAATGCTATGTCTTCTTTTGAGTATTCTCTATATCCATTATTACCTTTTCTAACTCTTATAAGGCCCTGTTTTTCATAATATGAAATTGCTTTCTTTGTTAATCCTGTTAAACTACAAACTTCTTTTATTAACATATAACCACCTCTAATTTATATGTTAATCTAATCCCCTAGGTATCAGTCAATAACAATTTATTATTTTAAAAATTTCATCTTATTTATACATATAAAAATAGTGCTAACCCATTTATTCCAATGGTTAACACTAAAAACATCACTTACTTGTGATACGGTTCATTATTTATTATTCTAAAACTTCTATATATCTGTTCAAGCAGCATAACTCTAAACAATTGATGTGGAAAAGTCATCTTAGAAAAGCATAACTTATAATTAGCTCTCTTTATAACCTCATCAGAAAGACCTAAACTTCCACCTATCACAAATACAATATTAGAGTTCCCCCTTAATCCACAATCAGATATAAAGCCAGCCAATTCTTCTGATGTTAGCTGCTTACCTTTTAGATCCATTGCAACTACGAATGCATTTTCTTTTATCCTGCTTAATATTGCTTTCCCTTCCTTTTCCTTTATCATAAGCTCTTCCTTATCAGATGCATTATCAGGAGTCTTCTCATCTGGCAGCTCTATAATATCCAGCTTGCAATACCTTCCTAATCTTTTTGAATATTCATCTATAGCTAGTTTTAAATATTTCTCTTTTAACTTTCCTACAGTAATTAAACTTATATTCATAAAATAACCTCCTATGTTGATAATAATATATTATCACAAAGGAGGTTTATTTTTACCCTATTCCACTTTATAATTTTCAACATCAATAATAGTTGGTTCATCATTCTCTTCAACTTTAATTTTTTTATTATTTAATTTAGGAAGAGTAAGTAATAATAGATCATTATCAAATGTAGCACTGAGTTTAGTAACATCAATTTCTTCTATATAAAATGTCTTAACTACATCCATAGCGCCTTGTATTATAGTTACATTGATATTGCTCCCATTACTATAATTCTGCTTTTTACCCCTATGAATTGTCAGTATAGCTTTATTCTTTTCAAAATCAATATTAACATCTCTAGGTCCTACACCTGGGAGGTATCCCTTTATCAAATAGTAGCTTCCATAATCATTTATACTTACATCATATTGTTCTTCCTGAAATATATCATTAAAAGCATCATTTATCATATCACTAGATAAAAGTTGATCTACAACTTCATTTATAAAGTCGCTATTTATAAGGCTAAAGAACGAGTCAGTGGTACTCAATCCATTTTTATTATAGTTATTATTATAATTATTGTTGTTATACATAAATGGAAACATTCCAAACATACATAGAATTCTCCTTATACTTTAAGCATTATACTATATATGTATTAATTTCAATCAGTTTTGACACAAAAAAAGACCCCCTATTAAATAAGGGTTCTTTAAGAAATAACTATGCGTTTTTACCACAGCATTTTTTATATTTCTTTCCACTTCCGCATGGACATGGATCATTTCTTCCTACTTTTTGCTCATTTCTAACGATCTTTGTTTCATTGTATTGTTTTCTTATATCTTTTCTCTTTTCTTCTGAGAATATTCCATCCCATTGTGGAAGATTGTAAAGATATTGAGCCTTTGCATCAATCATGTTGTAATATAGTTTTTCTAAATCTATATCAAAAACTAATTCTGTTGCATTATCTACAGTTTCTAAATCGTAAGGATTCTTTAAACTATCATTGATCCCATCAACAAATCCCATTATGAATTCGTCTGTTGTATTGTATTTTTTGCTTAAATCAGCGATTGTAGTCTTTAAAGCTTCTTTATGTTTTGATAATAAATCCTTATATATTCTTGTTTCTAAGTTGCTGTATTCTTGCCAGAATGCATTTTCTCCTTTTGTTTTTACGTAATCGACAACCATATCTGTCCAACTCTTATATAAACTCATATTTCTCTCCTCTTTCATTCAATAATATCTTCTTATTAAAAATTATACTAAGATAAGCTATTATTTTCAACTAATTTAACCTATTATTGTATATAAATGTCTAACTTTTTCACAGCTTCATATATCCGCTTGGATTACTTCTATCTGCCATAGCTATATTTATATCTTGACCTTCCTTTAACCCATTTTCCTCAATTACATTTAAGACTGTCTGTAATGCTAAATCTGGCTGATTATTAGTTTTACTTAAGTGTCCTAATAATATGTTTTTTCCGATTCCATACTTCGCCAAATTAACTAATGCAGCACCACAGTCGTCATTAGACAAATGTCCAACTTCACTTAAAATTCTTCTCTTTAAGTTATAAGGATAGGGTCCATATTTAAGCATATTTACATCATGATTACATTCTAATAAAATCGCTTGCGATTCTTTTATGTTATCGAATATTTCTTCTGTAAATACACCAAAATCAGTTGCAATACTCACCTTTTTTTCTTTATTAGAAATTGTATATCCCACAGGACTAATTGCATCATGTGGTATTACAAAAGACTTTATGGATAAATCACCTATATCTACAGTGCTTCTTCTATCCATAATTTTTATATTATGTTCTTTAATCTTTCCTAAAGATTTCTCCATTGCAGACCATGTTTTGTCGTTTGCATATATAGGAATATCATACTTTCTTGATAATATTCCAACGCCCTTAATATGATCGCTATGTTCATGAGTTATAAATATGCCGTTTATATCAGAAGGATTTTCTCCTATCTTCATTAATGCCTCATCAATTTTCTTACCTGGCATTCCTACATCTACTAGTATTTTTGATTTTTCTCCAGACACAAAAATACTATTTCCACTACTACCACTATATAATGAGCTAAATATCATTCTGTATATCTCCTGTATTATTCCTCAACAGTAACTCTTGTTATACTTGCTCCTATTGATTGGAACTTATCTTCTATATGTGGGTATCCTCTATCAATATGTTCAATACTTGTTATTTGAGTTTCACCTTCAGCCATAAGTCCAGCTATAACCATAGCAGCACCTGCTCTAAGGTCTGTTGCATTTACAATTGCACCTGTTAACTTATCAACACCATCAATTATAGCAACTCTGCCTTCAACTTTAATATTGGCACCCATCTTTTTTAATTCATCTATATGCTTATGTCTATTTTCCCAAATAGATTCAGTTATTAGACTTCTTCCATTAACATTACTTAATAATGCAGACATTGGTTGTTGAACGTCTGTTGGAAAACCTGGATATGGAGCAGTTTTTATATTAACTCCTTTCAATTCTCCATTAACTGTTACTCTAACTGCATCATCAGCTTCTTCCACAATAGCACCCATTTCTTTCAACTTAGCTGTAATGGATTCCAAGTGTTTAGGAATTACATTTTTTATTGTTACATCACCTTTTGTTGCTGCTGCTGCAATCATGAATGTTCCTGCTTCTATTTGATCTGGTATTACACTATAAGAACATCCTTTTAGTTCTTTAACACCTTTTATTCTTATTACATCTGTACCAGCACCCTTAATATCAGCACCCATAGAGTTTAAGAAATTAGCTACATCTACAACATGAGGTTCCTTTGCTACATTTTCAAGAGTAGTCATACCCTCAGCTAAAGTTGCTGCTATCATTACATTTATTGTTGCACCAACAGATACTACGTCGAAGAATATATTAGTTCCTACTAATTTATCTGCTTTTAAAATAACAGCTCCATGTTCTATTACAACATCTGCTCCTAAAGCTTCAAATCCTTTAATATGTTGATCTATTGGTCTTACTCCAATTGGACATCCACCTGGCAGTTGAACTTTTGCTTGTTTAAATCTTGTTAATAATGCTCCAATAAAATAATATGATGCTCTCATTCTTCTAACATCATCTGTACATGCATCAAAATTACTTACTTCACTACTATCTATTTCTAACGTGTTATTATCTATTTTATTAACTATACACCCTAAACTTTTTAAAATACGTTCTAAACAATGAACATCTTCTATATCTGGTATATTATCTATTATACATTTTCCTTTGCTTGCAACTACTGTAGCTGGTAAAATAGCTACTGCTGCATTTTTAGCTCCATTTATTTCAACAGAGCCTCTAAGAGCCTTACCTCCGTTAATTACCAATCTTTCCATCCAATTTCACCCTTATTCACAGATTATATATATTAAAATTCCCAATTTTCATATTTATATCCAAAATATTTATACTAACCCTAAAACTCAGTATACCCTAAGCCTATCTTACTCATTATATCATAAACTATAATAATTTAAATATATTTTTTAATCCAATTTTTATATGTACAAACTTATAATTACATTTATTTTTCTATGCTAAATGTACTTTAGTATTTAGCATTATTAAAATATCTTTTGATAATAATTCTATTTTTTTATATATGGTAATATGTTATAATTTATAACAAAGTTTACATACTTTTTATTATAATAAATTTTAAAATTGAGAGGTTTTTTTATGAAGTATTATATTGTTGCTCTATTTGATGATAATTCTTATGAAGTAATAGCTCCAATACAAAAGAATTTATCTAAACGATTTAAAGGAAATAGACACTCTCCACAACCTTATATCGCATTAGATGTCTTAGATAATCCTAATATAGATAAGCTTTGTATGGCCATTGAAAAAGTAATTAAACCTTATAAAAGATTTAAAGTTGAATTATGTGATGATGTTATAATAAATGAAAACATGAAAACAATAACCTTAAAAATTCTTAATGAAGGGTACATAAAAAAAATATCTCGTTCAATAAGAGATACATTAAGTCTCTATGGTATACAT
>JAFADP010000194.1 GCA_023424785.1 Bacillota bacterium | reverse complement strand
AGCTGGTGTAGGATATTTAATGGCTTTAATATCTAAATCTTTATTTTCTTTATAGGATTTAATCCTATCTTCCAACATTTTATTATACACAAATCTAACACAACCAAAGGTTTTAGCAAAATATAATCTTTGTGCACTTGTTGGATATATCCTGTACTTATAAGCTTTAAGCATTATTTCACCCCTTGATTTTTAATATACTTCATCACTACCTCAATAATTGTTCCACCTGTATTAATAAACAATAACTTCTGCTACAAAAATATTCTTTCCATAAATATTATTTACTACTGACAATAATTTATTCTTTTCATTGACTATGGTCAAGTGCTATCCATCTCCTACTTTAGGATGTAGGAAATTTTTATATAATTGAGTTAAATCTCTATTTTATCACCAGTTGAAATACTATTGATTCTATCACCAACTACCTTCTCCAACTCTTAAATGCCTTTTCCCCTGTACAATGGCAAGTAAATTTAGTTAAATCCATTTTACTTAATTCTTTACCTAATTGATTTATTAAAGTTAGACCTTCATTTTTTCTGCTGAGTTGTTATTAATAGTAAAATTTATGAAGTTTTTAGCTGTTCAGAAAATCTTGTTCATATCTTTGAAAATGCTAAAATTATTAATTCTTCAAGACTCATTCCATCTATTTTTATATTTTCATTTATATATCAAAACCTTCATGTTTTAATAATGTGATCTTCTTATCTATGCCACCTGCATACCCTGTTAAACTACCATTTACACTAATTACTCTATGACAAGGTATTATAATAGATATAGGATTATGACCTACTGCACCACCTATTGCTTGACTAGACATTGAGTCTTTTCCCATTATTAAAGCAACCTTCTCTGACAACTCCTTATATGTAGTAGTTTCACCATATGTAATATCACATAGTAGCTTCCAAACTAATTTACGAAAATCACTTCCTCTTGGAGCTAAAGGCAAATCTGATATTAATGGCTTTTCGTTATTAAAATAAGCATCTAACAACTTTTTAGTAAAGTTAAACACTTCTAATTCATCATATTCCTTATTCTCCTTTGATATAGTTGCTTTGTAATACTTTTGACCACTTATCCATAATCCTATTAAACTGTCTCCATCACTTGCTAAAGTAAGTTCACCAATAGGTGACGAATAATGTGTTATATAGTCCATATTTATCTCCTAATATAAAATTATTAAACTGTTGAAAAAAGGATACCACGTAAATGATTTTTAAGCAATTTACGTGATATCCTCATTTTAATAATACCAACAATTACAACTTGCCTTACCAGATGAACTTACTGGCACTTGAGTTGCTCCTTTATCTCTAATAAACTTACAATTAGGAGTTTTATGTATATAATTATTGCCACTTGCTATATATCCATATTCTTCTGTAATTACTGGTTCATTAGGATCACTATAAGGACTATCATAACCTGTACTGTGATCATGACTTGCAGTTCCATCTGTTACATAAAAACTTGAATTACTAGTAGCTTGTACTTGTTGTTGTTCTGCAGCTTTTCTTTCTGCTTCTATTCTATTAGCCTCTGCTATTTCAGCTTCTTTTCTTAATCTTTCTTCTTCTAGCCTTTTTTCCTCTGCAATTCTTGCAGCCTCAGCTTCTTGAGCTCTCTTTTGCTCCTCTGCTCTCTTTTCCTCTTCAAGCTTCTTTTGTTCCTCTGCTTGCTTTTCTTCTTCAAGCTTTTTTTCTTCACTACTTTGAGTTTCTTCTTCCTTTAAATTACTTACTATATTATTTTTCCCCTCTACTGCTGTACTACTAATATCTGTTTCATCACTATTTAGACCTATAAGTATAAGTACAAAAAATATGATTCCAATTGGTAATAAGACTTTAAATTTCTTTTTCATTTGTATTCCCCCTTATGACTAACCTACTTTAGTGATTATAATTGTAATAGAAACCTTTGTCAATTTATTATCAATGTAAGCTAAAACATACAATAAAAGCTGTTATGTATGCTACTATTGGTGTATACAGCAACGAGGGATGGTAATTACCATCCCTTTATACTTTATTATTTGATTTCTGTAGGAAACTTATTCTAACCACCATTTTTCTTGATAATTATCTATTTCTTTTATATCTACTGTTTCTCCTATTCTTGGTGTTGCTACATTTACAAAAGAATCTTCAGCTGAAGATGTTAACTTATTTACTGAATCATCCCATGAATGATTAGCTAGTACAAAAGCACCCCAATGTATAGGTATTACCCATTTTGCACTTAGATCTTCTGCAGCTTTTAATGTATTTTTAGGATTCATATGACTATATGGCCACTTATCATCATACTGACCAGCTTCAATAAGCACTACATCAAATTCACCATATCTATTATATACTTCCTTAAAAAATTCACCATAGCCTGTATCACCAGTATAATATAGACTATTATACTCATCTTTTAATACATAACCACCCCATAGTGTTGAATTCATATTCCAAGGTAATCTCCCTGAAAAATGTTGACCTGGAGTTAAGCTAATTATTAATCCATTAATATTTACATCTTCCCACCATGATAGAGTATTTATCTTACTTTCTTCAATACCCCATCTATCTAAATGACTATCTACTCCTAAAGGTACACAATATGCTTTAACCTTACTATCAATTTCTTTAA
>JAFADP010000192.1 GCA_023424785.1 Bacillota bacterium | reverse complement strand
CAAAGTTTTCTTGGGTATTTTCATCCATTCTTTCACTTATCTTTTTGAAATATCCAGTAAAGAACATAAAGTTCCATAAGTTATCTAAATTATCATAAACATCGTCATAAGTTATATCTTCATGTACCGGTTTTTCTATAGTTTTTCCTTCTATTAAAGCCTCTATTTCGCCTTTTGTGATGTCATTTGCTCTTTCTATAAGACTGTCAAATATCTCCAATACTGTTTATCTTCTAGTGAAAAACATATAACCTCTTATTCAAAAATAGCTAGCATCTTATCTAAGTAAACTTCTGATGAAAATTCATAGAATAATGAATCTGATCTGCTCCTTTTGATGTTACTATACTTACTGCCATTCCCAAGAACATACTTTCTTCTTTAGAAAGTCCTAGTCCTTCTCCTAATTTTAAACCTAGAAACCCTCCACCTGTTCCTATAACTTCTTTTCCAAGCTCACTTACAACTATTTTTGCTTTTTGTATTGAAGTTAATACCTTCCCTGCTTTAGCTGCATTTGCAATTGGTATACTCGATCCTGCTGCAAATGTTATTATACTTTCTGCTATATCATATACCCTTTGATTTCCAAAAAACAATGTATCTCTAACTGGATTAAAGGATTTTAAACTTATATCTCCAACACTTCCATAATAAACATCTTGTGTACCTTCTATCATATCAGATGATCCAAATGCTATTGTTGCAACTCCTAAGACTATTGGTATTGCAGCTCCTCCAGAAAGAATTATAGCTGCTCCTCCAAGGACTACTGTTGTCACTCCTGAAACACATTCCCATAAACCTTGTTCTTGCCTTATCTTTGCTTGTTCTTCTGTCCAAATTTCTTCTAATATTGCATCTTGATTAGAAAATGCTGAATTTATTTCTGCTTTATTATCATTTTGAAACTGTCTTATTTTTTCAATATTTTCCGTGACAATGGCTAGGTCTACCATTGGTGAATTAAAATTTCCAACACCTTTCTTAGCGGATTCTATTGCAGTTTTTAATGAGCAAATAAGTTGTTCTACATCTGCAAGAGCATTTTTTTGGGTTCTTTCATATTCTATTACATTATTATTTAATTCTTCATTTTTCCTTTTTATTGTATCACTTATTGACTTAATATTCCAATTTGATGGTATACTTGCAGTAAAAATATCACTAATTGCTGCTGTTTCTTTAATAAAATCTGATGTAATATCACTTTCTCTTTGTACAAAATCTTTTACTGTTTCATCTATAAAATTAACATAATCTTCATTAATTACCGTATATCTATTTGAATCTATACTATAATATCCATTTTGATATAATCTAAAATTTATTAAAAGTTGTTGAGATACATCATAAATCCCTTGTAATATAGTTCCATATGTTTCTCCTAAATACCTTTTTATTTTATCTGCTGTTTTTCATTGTATTTTTTCTTCATTTATATATTCTAATAATACTTCATTTATCTTCGGTATACACTCATTCATTATGCTATCCATCACTAAAGATATTTGATTATACATATCTCTTAATGATTCATAGCAAATTACGTACCCCATTTCCATCTCCTTTTTCTTAATTATAATTTTTTATAATTATCTTTGAATACAAAAAATCCCCTAGAATTAATTAACTTAACTATAGAGGATCTTTATACTCTTTTATCTTATCTAAAATATTATTATCAGTTTTGTTTTTCTATTATTCTAAACTATATTCCCTTTATATTTTTATAATAACACTTTCTTGTTTTATTTGTAAATATTTAACTTTTTAAAAAAACATTATAAATTTAATTACTTAATTTAAAGTATAATTACTTTTCTAATAATTTCATAGCCAATGTTGGTATTTTATTGTCTATCCATACTATTTTGCTATTTTGAAAATTTATTATTTCTCTAAACATTTCTGTATTATCATATATATTTATTTCATCACATAGTTAAATAGCTTCTTTTAAGTTATCAAATGAATCATAACATCTTCTTTCTATATCATTATCAGGTATTCCATGACCACCTTTACTTACATATAATTTCTATCAACTAGCAACTTATAATCGGAATATTTTTTAAATATTTACTAACAAATTTATTTTTTTAATTTGTTATACTCTCTTACACTATGATCAAGATCATCATCTTGATATATCAAATTATTAAAGTCAATATCTGCATCATCGAAATTATAATTGTAAATATCTTCATCAGATAAGTTTTCAGAAACAGTACTATTATATTTCCCTTTAATTATTTCTTCTAATTCTTTTACAATATCTTTATAGACACTTCTATAATTTTTATGTATATTTTTTAATGTTATTTTAAAATTCTCAAGATATACATCATCTTGATAGCTTATATAAGCATTCTTAAAACATTCTAGAGCTTCATTATATAAACCTTTATCAAAATAAATACATCCCTTATAATTAAAGCAACTATCTACATCATCATTGGATCCACTTATTTCAATACACTTATCATAATACTTAATAGCCTCATCTAATTTCTTTTTTCTATCATAAATTCTAGCAAGCTTAAAGTTACAAGCATAATTTTTATTATCAATATTTTCTGCATTACTAAAATAATATAAAGCTTTATTAATTCTATTTTGTTTATAATGATATTCACCAATTAAACATTGTATTTCAAAATCATTCTTAATTTTGTGTACATATACATCTAAAAGTTCAATTCCAACTTTCTTATTTCCCTTATAATAACTAGCTAATCCTTTATTCTTTGTTGCAATTATATTATATGGATTAATCTTTAGTGCTTTATTTGCAAATATTAATGCACTTCTATATTTCTCTTCTCTAAAAGCTATTATTGATTTAAAGTTGAGATAATCTATATCACTTTCATCATTATCATATAATTCTTTTAATCTCTCTTTTATAAAATTATTACTTTCTATATTATTCTCAATATAATAATTAATCTCTTCATATCTAATATCTCTTTCTGGTTTTATACCCTTTTTCATATTCTCCCACCTTGCAATTACTTGTAAATTGCTAAGAATAGTCTTACCACCATCTTTCATTGGTATAATATGATCTATATTAAAAAATCTTCTATTTTTACTTTTATATAGACTAATATTACTATTATAATATCCATCAGAGTCTTTACATTCTTCATAAAGCTTATCAGTCAATTCTCTCCAATATCCAATATCTATATTTCTTATTTGAGATAAAGACATATCTTCATACTTAGTAGTAACCTCTACTTTAATTGGTTTGGAATCACCATAAAGAATCTTATCAACAACTCTATTAATTTCATTTCTAAAGAAATAAAAATCATTATTAAAATAAATACTCCATCCTAAATTTTTATCTTCCCATTTACTTTTAATATAATTAGCTTTCTCTACTACTGTAAAATTAGAGTTAATTATATCATTAGCAAGCTTAGAAATATCATAATTTTCTCTTCCTTCAAATGGAATATAATCAGGTGCTTCACCAGTCAAAGCATAATATCTTATTATATCTTCAATATCACTTTTATTAAATCCAATTGTAAGATCGTATCCATCAAAATACTCTGAATAAATTAAATTAATTAAATTTGTAATCTCATCATCAGATAAATTTTCATTTTTAATATTACAACGTTCAAATATATAACTTAAATTATTAACTAAGTCTTCATATGCATTCCTAAGGTTATTAAAAACTAAAACTTCACATTCTCTTTCAATAACTTCTTCATCTTCATTAATATTTTCATCAAAAATATTAAAACTATATGAACCTAATGGTACAAGTTCCATAGAATCATAGTCTTTAATTTTCTTCTTCAATGATTTATCCATAAACTTAGTAAATTCTTCTATTAATTTAATAGGCACTAAAGTTGACTTTAAACTTCTACTATCACCACTAGTAGATATAAAGTCCCCGAATCCCTCTAATTGCTTTGGATTTATCCAATTTATTTTATATCTCCATTCATCAATAAAACTAACGATATAAGCTTCCTCTGTTCCTCCTGCATTTGCTCCTCTAAGTCCTCTTCCTATCATTTGATTCATTAATATAGATGAAGTTGTAGGTCTAGTTAAAAATACTGTTTGAATATTAGGTATATCGGTACCTTCTGTAAGTATATTTACATTTATAAGAACATCTAAATCACCATCTCTGAAACTATTAATTTTCTTTACATTCTCTTCTGTTGAAATAGTTGCATTAGTTGCTCCATCTCTTAAACTCGAAACAACAAAATCACTTTTTATACCTTTTTCATTAAATAAACTATTAAGTGCTATAGCATGTCCTATATTTATGGCAAATACTATAGTTTTACCATATTTAGATTTATTCTTTATATACTCATTTACAATGAAATTATTTCTTTCCTTATGCTTTGCAATTTCTTCTGCAATTCCTTGTGGTAAATTAAATCCTCTATTAATCATATGTAAATCATTTGCAGAAAGTTCTTTAGTTATCATCATATTAGTATCGTATTCTTTAAATATAGGTTTTGCTAATATTCCTCTATTTATTAATGTCTTTAAATCTATACTATAACAAATACCATCAGTAAAAATATTACCTAATAATCCTTTTTCTTTTTCCCTTGTTCTAATTGGTGTAGCAGTTAAACCAATTATCCTATACCAATTTAAACTTTTTTCTTCAATCATATCTATTATTTTTCTATAAGATTTAGCAATTGCATGATGTGCTTCATCAATAATAAGACAAACATTATCTCTATTTTCTTCTAACCACTTTTCTATATATTCACTTCCACTATTTAAACTATCTTTACTAGCAATGATAAAATCATCATCTTTATTTATGTTAACCGTTTTATCATGTGCACCAGATATAATCCTATATGTAAACTCTTCTCTATAATTTAATATATCTTTATATGAAGAATTAATTACAGTTGTTAATGTTTGATTAAGTAGTTCATGTCTATGAGCAATCCATAGAACCTTTTTATTTTTATTTATAATTTCATTTAATACCCAATAAACTGAAGTAAAAGTCTTTCCACCCCCAGTTGGTATAACTAATAAAGATTTATATTTATCTTCATTTTCAATATTTTTTAATGCATTTATACAGTCTTCTTGATGTTTATAAAGACTTTTATTACTTATTTCATTTGAAACAAATACTTTTCCTGCAAAATCTTTTCTTAAGTCTATCATAATAAAATTCCTCTTAACTATATTTATACTTTTATAAACTATTTCAGTTTTTCTATTATTATACAATATTTCTATTTATTATTATAGGTTTTATATATTTTTTAATTATTAAAAATAAACTTGTTGTTAAACAGGTTTTGCACATTCAAAAAAGATCCTAGCATAAACCAGAGTCTTATAATAATCTCTAATTTATGGTTACAATTTGTTTGTATCATTATTTAGTTAGTATCTATATAAATGTTAATCGCTTCAATATTTATCATTACTTTATCATAAGATAATGCCGTTTAGGGCAAGGATAAAATGAGCATTATAGAGATAGATTTAGGTATAACAAATAGTTTAGTTTCCGTATAGGAAAATGGAAAGTCCATAATTATACCAAACGCTTTAGGAAAGTCTTACACTCCATATGTAGTAAGTTTTTTAGATGATGGTTCAATTGTTATAAACTTTAGGCATTTCGCCTTCAATAGCACATTCAACGACCTATTAATTACCAATTACCTACTTATTATTGGAAGATAATCATTCTCTTAAAAACTTTAATATTATATTTTGTTTTTCATTCAACTTTATCACTTTCTACACACCCTTATATACTATATTATCACTATTTAGTATGTATATATAAGAATTGGAAAATGCTAAACGGAAAAATTTTTAAATATTATTTTGGATACTAGTAGTCTGTGGCTAACTCTCCCTCAATTATTATATTTGGTTTATAATCTTTACTTTATTAGTCCTATCAATAACAGCAGCTATATCATATCCTTAAAATTTAAATTTCAATTTTATTAACTCTCCTTGATACATAAAATAGTATGTTTGAAAGTGCTAACTATTCTTCCTTATTCCAATTCTAACTTTATCTATATTTTACTATATATAGTGCATATTTTTTAAAATAATCAATCATTTTTATTCTATTCCTAACATAATAAATTATGTTATTCACATCGATTTCATCTATACTTTTATTATATTTTTAAAGTTGGACATTAATTATCTATCTATAAAATAATTTTTAATAATTTTTCAAATACCTTATCAAGTTAAATACTTTTCTATCTTATAAATATTTTAAATCTCTTAATAAAAATATCACCATAATAAACTTTAAGGTCTATTATGGTGTTGTAGTTATGTTTATCAACTTCAATAATCCTCAACTACCTTTGGATTATTTATAATCTCACTTTTAATACATTCTTTATATTTATATCTATTTATTGATTCACTATTCATATCTATGTTCCTATCAAATCTAATCGGAATAATATCCAATATACTAATAAATCTTTTATTAGGAATACCAATATTCAAATCTTTAAGCTTATCATTCTCAACTTCATATATAATTACCTAATAATAAGCTAATAGTTCAGATAATCATAGTATAGAGCGCATAATATATTATTTTTTATTTTTTTCTCGAGCTAGCTTTCTCCTATATTTTTTTACATCATTAATATACTCATCTAATACTTCTATTTCTCTTATATCACTATTTAACTTTAAATATTCATAATTAGTTTCAAACTCCTTTAATGCAATATCTATTGTTACCATTTCCTTTATAAGCTCACTGCTTTTAATTCTTCTACTATCTACTTCTGACTTTAAAAGTCTTTTATGCTCTTCTTTAATAGCATCAATTGCCTTTTTTCTTTCAGAATCCTTTTTTATAGCAGATAAAACCTTAATTACATCTGGCAAATTATCTGATATTTGAAACATTAATCAATTCTCCCCATTTGAGTAACTATTTCTGTTATAACCTTAGAGAAATCTTCACTTGTCATATTTGAATTATTAAATTGATAAAAATCCTTCATCATTGCTTGTATTACTTTCATCTTTTCTACAATTGATGTTGTATCTGCATTTTTCCTTTTAGCATAAGCTTCTGCCTCTGCTAATAAAATTGCTCTCTCTTCTTTCATTTTAGCAATTATAGCTTCTGATTGCACTGACATTTTCTTTATCTCAACAATGTCGTTTGCTAAATTAAGTATATTTCCAAAATTATCTGCTACACTATTTAATAACCTATCTGAAGCATTGCTTTCATTGTCTATAATAACAGTATTGTTATCTAAATTACTTACACTTCTTCTTTTGCTTTCTACGACCTTTAATCCGTTTGCATCCATTTGTCTACACTCCTAACTTTTCTTTTACTATTTGTAATTCTTCTATTAATTTATTTATTTCTTTTTCATCTTTTACTTCTTCATCATAGTTATATTTGCTAGTTTCTTCTTCGATAATTGACTTTAATGTATCTATATTTTGTTTTTTTAATTCCTTAAGATCGTTTTTTACTGCTTCTAAAGTATCATTATACCATTCATTAATGGCTTTACCTGTTTTATTTTTAAGCTTAGACTTCCATGTTGAATAATCAATAATTACAGTTGCAAGTTCAACTAATACCGCTGCTGCATTTGATATAAACTTTGTAGATGTTGCACCTATTTTTGACAAAGTATGCTTTAATGCATTATGAGTTTCTTTCTTGAATGTTTTTCCAAAAAAGTCTCCTGCAACTTTAAGTGCATGTGATGCTGCATTAGCAACTCCTGCACCTGCTCCCCCTGCTCCACCAAATTTAATAAAATAATTAGTTAATGTTCCTGTAACCATTTTAGAACCAATCTTTTTACCAATACCTTTACTTGCTAATTCTGTTGCTGTTGAAAAAGTAAGCTCAATATCTTTATTAAAATCCATAATTTCTTTATTCAAATAATCATCTACTTCATTATTAAGTTCTTCTAATTTTATTTCAATGTATCTTTTAACTTCTAATGTTTCTTGTGATGTTGAATAAGGCAATAAATGATTAGACACATAAGAAATTGTCTCATCCATATTAGCAGTACTAACATTATCAATAGAAGTTAATACTTTTTTCTCTACATTATACTTAGCCATAGCTAAATTTTTAGAAATACTTTCAATTAAGCTATCAAATGTTGGCTCTATTAAATTTGGAATTATAGAATTAATATTATTTATTAATTCATCAGTTCTCTTTTTAATTTCTTCCTTTTGTATATTTGAAAGTTTTATATTATTGTACTGCTTGTCTATTAAGTTTTCGCACTTTCCAAGTAAATCCATAGTATAACATTCAAAAGCCTCTTCTAATTCCTTAATTCTTTTTGGTGAATTAATTATAGTCTCTACATACTTCCAAAGTTCTTCTGCCTTTGGTAATGGATATCCATATTCATCCTCAGAATATTCTGTTTTCACATAAAATGTTTTTACATCTTCATGTAGGATATCAGCAATATATTTTTTAATTTCAACAATTCTTTTATCTGATTCTCTAAAATTAACTGGACATCTATTTATTAACAAAATAATTTCAACATCTTCTCTAATTAATTCCTTTAAAAATCCAAGAAAAGCATAATCATTTTCTTGAATTCCAATTTTATAATTTACAGTGTAAATTATGATATCGCTATTTGGTATAAACTCCATTAATACTTCTTCATGTTCTCTTACTATTGAACCATATCCTGGAGTATCAAAAAGTCTCATGTTTGATAAGTTATATTTAGTTGATTTAGTAACTAATTTCAGCCTTTGAAGCTCTTCATCTGGCTTTTTTAGTAATTGATCAAATACATCATTATCAATTCTTTCTATAGTTGCATCCTTATTAATAGCATAAAGTTGATTTTCTATTATTTCATCTTTAAACTCTACCTCTGTTATACTTCCTGTTGATGGTGTAGAACTTACAAACAGTGTATTTTCATCCATTAACCCATTAATTATTGATGACTTACCACTACTTGTTTCTCCTAGCATCAGCACATAACTATCAATATTTCTTATTCTGTCACCTAAAAAGGCTGATAGTACTTTTAACTCTTTATCTTCCGTTTTTTCTATAATTGAATTTACTAAATTATAATTTTCTAATATCCTTTTATTCATGTATAGTTTTCTCCTTATTAACTAAGTACTCATAATCATGATTTAACATATCCAAATTAAATTTACTCTTATACTCATTATTTGCATTTTCTATATTTCTAGCTTTAATTTCTTTTAATTCTTTTTTTCTATTCCTTATATATGTTTCTAATGCTTTATTTACTTCACATGATATTTCCTGGAATCCACTAACTATTTCTCTCTTTATTATATTACCTATTTCTTCTATTAAAGGCTCTATTTGTCTTTTTGTTTCTCTTCCTCTAGTATTTGTAATGGCTTTTTTAGTTTTATTTCCAGCTATACATGCAACCATCCCTACAGCAGCACCAGCTAAACCACCTACTATTGTTCCTATTGGTCCTCCAAATGTTCCTAAAGCCGCTCCAACTTTTACTCCAACAAAAACTCCTCCAATTCCTCCTGCAATATCTATACCTACTTGCAAGCCCTTTTCAAACTTAAATGATTGTCCATTGCTAAAGTTTAAAGATGAAATAGATAATTCATTTTCAATTTTAATTATGTTATCTAATTCTTCAACCATATCAATAAGTTCATCAGTAATATTTTCCTTTAAATCAAAAAATTCATTAATTACATCTGATATATATTGATGCTGAAAATTATCAAAAGCTTCTGTCAACATACTTCCATCAACAACTCCATTATCAATTAATCTAAATATGTTGCTTCTTATGTTTTCAGTACATATTTTTGCTTGCTCTTTTGCAAACTCTTTCACTTCATATTCTTTATCGTCTAAAAATTCCTCTATTTCTTCAACTTTCTTTTCAAGCTTTTTTGTATTTAACTTAAATGTTTCCTCTTCTTTTTCATATTTTTCTTTAAGTTGTTGTTCTGATAATAAAGATTCCTCTTTATGTTTATTTATTTTAGTTTTACAT
>JAFADP010000127.1 GCA_023424785.1 Bacillota bacterium | reverse complement strand
TCTGCTTTTAAATTTAGGAAATGCTGATTGACCTTTGAAAAATCTCTTATAAGCTAAACAAGCATCTTTTATAGCCTGTTTTGTTATATTATTAGAATAATCATTAAGCCATTTATACTCTTCTTGTGTTTTTAATTTAGTAAACTCTTTTCTTAAATCGTAATCAGATAGAAAATTACCATCATTTTTATAATTCTCTTGTTCTCTGCCTAATGCCCAGTTATAAGCGAAACGTGCTACGCCTGCCGATTGAAATAATTTAGATTTCTGCTTATTATTTGGAATCAGCATTATCTTTAATGTTCTTATCATCTTCAATGAACTCCTTAATCATCTTTTTAGTTTTATTTTCTCCTTTACCTTGAAGTCTATAACTAAAAACGGTTATTTCCTAAAAATGATTAAGCTATTCTTGAGAGTAATATCCTGTTCTGCCTTTTGCTACATGGGATGATTTTAATACATTTTTCTTTTTTCAATTTTTAAAGGTTTGAATTATTTTTCCTATCTGCTCTACAAATTCTCCTATTGAGTGATATTTCATAACTTATCACCTCAATGAGATTATCTCATACGTTTTATTAAAGAAAAGTATATTTTTGTAGTTATTTATAGATTTATATCAACTGCTAATAACCTCCTAATAAAATTATAATATAAAAATACACTAATATAAAAATACACTAATATAAAAATATACTAATATAAATTAATATACGAAAATAAATTTATTTACTTATGTATTAATTTATATTTATATATATTTATATTTTATAATATGTCAAATAAATAGCAAGGTGAAGTAGGAAATTTAATTTGTTAAATATTCTCAAGGAGATGAAATGTGATTTAGTTCAAGGATATTTTAGTATTAATATTAGTTATTTTAATATTATTGATAATATTGGAAAATAGTATTATAATGCAATAGAAGTAATTAAAATTATAAAAAATGTATATAAAATAATACAATAATAACTTATGAGTAACTTTAAAAAGTTATCATGGAGGATGATATGTTAGATAGTGAGTTCAAAAAATTAAAAGAAGATACAAGACATGGGGATCTTTTATTACCATTTACAAAGTATAATACAATAATGCCAATGCTTTTTACTAGTTTTCCTATGCACTGGCATGAGGAAGTAGAGATTATAGTAGTTAAAAAGGGTAAATTTTGGGTCAGTATAGACTTGGACAATATATTAGCTGAAGAGGGAGATATTATTATTTTAAAACCATATAGTCTTCATGCATTTAAACAATATGAGAAAGAAAGCACATTCTTTCAAAATATAGTTTTTAATTTAAATCTCATAAATAATAATATTGCAGATTCTTGCAATGTAAAATATTTAAATCCATTTTTAGAAAATAAGGTTACCTATCCAAGAGTAATAAAAAAGAGACATAAAGAATATGAAATGATTTATAAATGTTTAGAAGAGCTAATTATTGCTTATGAAAATAAGGAAGATTTTTTTGAGTTAAAAATTAAAAGTGAAGTTTTTAATTTATTTTATATTTTGTTTAAGTTTTTCTTTAAAACACATAATTATTCTCCTATGTTAAAAGATGATGCAACAAAAAATTTAAAGGCTGTATTAGAGTATATACAAGAAAATTATATGAATACAATAAGTATAAATGACTTATCAAGTATAGTTAATTTTAGTGATCAATATTTTATGAAGTTCTTTAAAAAGAATATGGGAGTTACTGCTGTTGATTATATAAATGATTATAGATTAAATGTAGCTGCAAACCTTTTAATAACAACAGACTTATCAATTTCACAAATAGGAATAAATGTAGGAATACCAAATACATCGTATTTTAATAGAGTATTTAAGAAAAAGTATGAATTAACTCCTAAGGAGTATAGAAAGAAAATAATTAATGAAATATAGAGGGGTAGACATGAGGGGTAAAACTATTGAAATTAATGAAAAAACACCATTGTTTCACTTAACTTGGCCAATATTTGTAGAAGCATTACTTGCTATGTTAATAGGAAATGTTGATTCACTTATGTTAAGCAATTATTCAGAAACAGCAGTTGGCGGAATTGGTAATGCAAATCAAATATTAAATTTATTAACTTTAGCTTTTAGTATTATAGCTAGTGCAACAGGTGTGGTAGTATCACAATATTTAGGTGCTAAATTAAAATCAAAAATTAGTGAAATATATACTGTAGCTATGTTCTTTAATTTAGTAATAAGTGTAGCTATAAGTATAATTATATTAATTGGTACTTCAACTATGTTTAAAATAATGAATGTTCCAGATGAGCTATTAGCAGATGCAACAAGCTATATGAAGATACTTGGAGGATTTATATTTTTACAAGCTTGTTTTAATACATTTGCACAAATATTTAGAAGTAATGGATTAACTAAATTAGGAATGTATATTTCTCTATCAATAAATATACTTAATATTGCAGGAAATTATATGTTTTTATATGGTCCATTAGAATTCTTACATTTAGGTGTATCTGGAGTAGCTATATCAAGTGTATTTAGTAGATTAGTAGCAGTAGTAATTGCAATTATATGTTTTAAAAAATATATAGATGGAAAAATATCTATTAAATATTTAAGACCATTTCCAAAGGATACACTAAGAGAATTAATAAAGCTTGGAGTACCAACTGCAGGAGAAAATATTTCATATAACATATCACAAATATTTATTATGGCTTTTGTTAATACCCTTGGATTAGTTGCAGTTAATGCCAAAGTATATTCATCATTATTAAGTAACTTTTCATTTCTATATGCAACATCAGCTGCACAAGCTACACAAATAATAGTAGGTCATTGTGTTGGTAGTGGTAATGAGGAAGGAGCTTATAGAAGAGTATTAAAAACTTTAAAACCAGCTATTTTAGTTTCTGTATGTATTGCAACTATAGGATATTTTATTAGTCCTTTTACATTTAGTATTTTTACAGATAATCAAGATGTAATTTCTCTAGGGTATAAAGTAATGTTAGTTGGAATAATATTAGAGTTTGGACGAGCAACCAATTTAGTTATAATAAATAGTATGAGATCTGCAGGAGATGTAAAGTTCCCAACTTATTTAGGAATGATATCTATGTGGGGAATATCTGTACTATTAGGTTATATACTAGGAATAAAACTTAACTTAGGATTAATAGGAATATGGATAGCTATGGCAATGGACGAATGGATTAGAGCAATTATTGTATATATCCGTTGGCAAAAAGGTGGATGGAGAGGAAAAAGTATAGTAAAAAGAGCTTCTTAAAAGAAGCTCTTTTTTAATATAATATTCTTCTTGCTCTCCAAACATAATTGTTAGATATAGTTACTATTTTAACTACATCACCAGTACGAGGAGCATGAATCATTTGATTATTTCCAAGGTATATTCCAACATGACCATCGTGTGGGAATATTAAATCACCAGGTTGAATATTGCTTGGAGATACTTCAATTCCAGCATTGATTTGTACGTATGTACTTCCTCCAATTTCAATTCCAGTAGCATGTCTGTATACATAAGATGTAAATCCTGAACAGTCAAATGTATCAGGTCCTTTTGCACCCCAAACATAACTTTTTCCTAGATGTTTATATGCTTCATTTATTACTGCTTGAACACTACCACTAGCAGGTGGTGGAGTTGGTGTGCTATTTGATGAACCAGAGTTTGATGAAGAATTATTGTTTGATGATGAGCTACTGCTTGATGATGAACTATTGTTTGATGAACTATTGTTTGATGAGCTATTTTGCTCTTGTTGTATTTGTTCTTGTCTTATTTGCTCTTGTCTTATTTGCTCTTGTCTTATTTGTTCTTGTCTTGCAGCTTCTTCAGCAGCTAATCTTTCAAGTTCAGCCTTCTTTTCATCTCTAACAGGCTTTGCATATTCAATAGCTTCATTTATCTTTTCAACTACAGTAGGGCTCTTTATTTGATTATCTCTAATTAATCTTAAATTTGTAATAGTATTATTTAAATCATCATAAGAACTATTTGAATTATATAGAATATCAATTTGGGCTTGTACTAATTCCATTTCTACAACAGACAGATATTCTGCATCAAATTTAGCTTGTTCTGCCTCAGTTTTAGCAATAAGCTTTTCTTGTTCATTCATTTTTTCTTTAACTTTATCTGCTTGTTTTTCAACTTCAGAGTTTAGCTTTTTTATTTCATTGGATTTCTCATTTAAAGAAGTAACTTTTTTATCAAGTTTTTCCTTAATTTCTTTAACTTCATCAATAATGTTTTGATCAAGTTTGATAATTCTATTAGCAGCATCTATTTTTGTAATTAAATCACTAAAGCTTTCTGCACTTAATATTATTGATATATAATCAGTTTCTCCGCCAGATTTATATAACTCTCTAAGTCTTGCACCTAATATGTTCTCTTTCTCAGAAATTTCTTCCTTTGTTTTAGCGATTTCTTTTTCTGTATTTTCAATTTGATTATTAAGATTTTTAATTTCAGCTTTATTACTATTTATTTTATCAGTTAACTTGCTCATCTCATCATCTAATATTTCAATTTGTGTATTAAGTTCAGCAATTTTTGTTTCAAGTTCA
>JAFADP010000004.1 GCA_023424785.1 Bacillota bacterium | reverse complement strand
TTGATAATGGAGAGACATTTGATAAAATATTAAACTTATTAACTTTAGATTGGCAAAATGAAAGTAGTTTTTTAGCCAGTCCAATAGAAATAGATAAGGAAGTGTTATATCCAATTACTAATTATGGTTCAGAAATAACACCTTTTTATTCAGCTCTTGCTTTATGGATTGGTGCATTATTATTAGTAGCATTAACTACTGTTAAAGCTAGGAAGTTTGATGATGGAACAGAGTTTACAGGAGTTGAAGAATTCTTTGGAAAGTATTTAACATTTTTGACTATTGGAATAGCTCAAGCTATAGTTCTTACCTTAGGAGATATATATTTATTAAAGATATATAATGTTGAACCACTATTATTTGTTCTATTAGGAATATTAATAAGTATTGTTTTTGTAACAATTGTATATTCTTTAACAGCAGCTATAGGAAATATAGGTAAAGCAATATCATTAATATTTTTAGTTATACAAATAGCAGCATCAGGAGGATTATATCCTATACAAGTTATGTCTGAATTTTTTAAGAGAATATATCCATTTTTACCTTTTAAATATGCAATTGGATCTATGAGAGAAGCAGTTGCAGGAATAACTCCAGAATTATTAATTAGAGATATTAAATTCTTAGTTATATTCTTTATTATATTTATTTCTTTAGGGGTACTAATAAGAGCATTATTAAAAAATAAGGGTGATTTCTTTGAAGAAAAGTTTAAGGAAAGTGGATTATAGAAAGAGGAGTAGCATATATGAGTAATATATTTAAGATATATAAAAGAGATATAAAAAGTATTTTCACTAATTGGGTAGCAATGATTATAGTAGTAGCACTTACTATATTACCAGGTCTTTATGCATGGTTTAATATTAAAGCAGATTGGGATCCTTATGGAAATACAAAAGGAATTGCAGTAGCAGTAGTAAATAATGATAAAGGAGGACTACTAGGAGACAAAGAAATTAATGTTGGAGATAAGATAATAAGTACATTAAAAGAAAATCACAATTTAGGATGGAAGTTTGTAAATGAGGACGAAGGAAGAAAAGGAGTAGAAATAGGTGATTATTATGCAATGATAGAAATTCCAAGAGAATTTACTGAGGATTTACTATCAATGACAACTGCTACTATAACTAAACCTTCAATAAAATATGTTCTTAATCAAAAGATAAATCCAATAGTACCTAAGATTACAGATACAGGAGTAAGTACTATACAAGAAGAGGTAAGTAGCCAAATAGTAGAAACTGTTGATGGAGCTATATTTAAAGTGGCAAATGAAATTGGAATAGAAGCAATTGAATTAAAACCAGATGTTCTAAAGCTAATAGATATTTTAAATAATATTAATAATAAAATGCCTGAAATAGAAAGTTTAGTAGAAGATGCATATAACGGAACAATAACTACAAAAGACTTAATTGGTGAAATTGAAGGTATACTTCCTATTGTTGAAGATAGTATAAATAGAAGTAGTGATGTTTTAACTACTGGTAAGTCATATTTATCAACTATAAGTAGTACCGTTGATGAAGTAGTACCAATAGTAAGAGGTGATTTTCAAGTTGTACAAAATATTTCAATGGATATATACAACTTCTTAAATCATATAGAGTTTGATAAAATGTCTCAAGAAGAATTAAGAACATTATTAACTACAATGAATGAAGAGCTAGAAAATCTAGATATTAAGTTAAATAGTTTAGTTTCATTTTTAGAAAATATAAATAGATTTCTAAATAGTGAAAAAATATTAAATGCTATTAACTTCTTCAATGATTGTGATTCAAGTGTTGTAAATGCTAAGGATTTAGTAAGTGGAGTATTACAACAAACAGAAGATGGTGGAATATTAACAGCAGAAAAATTTGAAGATGTTAAAGCTTCAATTTATGGAGTAAATGATAAGGTTAAAGATATCGAAAATAGATTTGAGGGAGAAATTGTACCTAGTATTAATGATGAAATAAATAAAATAAATAAAACTGCAAATAAAGGCTTAGAAATATTAAATGGAATAGAAGTATATATTCCAGAAGCTAATAATATAATTTCATTATTAGGAGATAAAATTGATTTAGGGCAAGATAAGCTATTAAGTATAAAAGAACTACTTCCAGAGGTAAAAGAAAAGCTTCAAAGCATAATAGAAAAAATAGATTCTGTTAGTGATGATGAAAAAATAGATGAAGTATTAAAATTAATAACAGGTAATTATAATGAAAGAGGAAGCTTTTTAGCTAGTCCTATAGAAGTAGACGAAAATATAATTTATGATATTCCTAATTATGGTTCAGAGCTATCACCATTTTTCTCAACACTTGCTTTATGGGTAGGAGGATATTTATTAGTATCATTACTTAAAGTAAAAGCTACTAAGATGGATGATTTAGAGATAAAGCCTATAGAAGAGTACTTTGGAAAGTTATTAACTTTCTTAACTATAGGAGTTTTTCAAGCTTTAGTAATAACATTAGGAGATATATTTATGCTAGATATATATGTTATTCATCCAGTATTATTATTGATATCTAGCATATTTATAAGTATAATATTTATTGTAATATTATATACATTAGTATCTGTATTTGGAAATGGAGGAAAAGCTATAGGTATTATATTATTAGTACTTCAGAGTTCAGCATCAGGAGGAACATTTCCAGTAGAGGTAATGCCTAAGTTCTTTCAAGTTATACATCCATTACTCCCATTTAAATACTCGATAGGTATAATGAGAGAGCTAGTGGCAGGTATAAATAAAGAAATACTAATAAAAAATATAGCTATACTATTTGTATATTTAGCTGTATTTATAGCAATGGGGATATTACTAAAAAAAGGTGTAAATACAAAGAGCAAGAAATTATCTGATATGTGGAAAGAAAGTGGATTTTCAGAATAACATATTAACAATTCTAAAATAAATCTTAAAAATATGGCTTTTAAGCCATATTTTTAATTTATCAATAAAGTACATATTTTAAAATAAAATAGGGAAATTGGAGGAGATTAAGTGGTAAGCTTTGAGGAGTATGAAGATACTTTATACATAGATATAAAAGAATATATGTATAGATTAATATTTTTTATATCATTATTTTTATCTATTAAAATTATATTACAAGGTATGCCTAGTTTGGCACAAGATATTTTTTTGATGATATACATAGTACAAGCAACTTATGTATTATTGCTTATAAATTTTACAGAGATTATTCATAATAGAAGCTTTTTTAAAATAGTTGCTTATTTTAATATATTTATAATTTTAGTAAGCTCAGTTAGATTATTATCAGAAGAAAGGTTAATGAATATAAGAATATTTACATCACTAAAAGTAGATAGGTTTAATATAACATTAGCACTTATTATAGCTATGTTTTTTGCATTAACAGTTAATTATATAAAAAGAAAAAAATTTTATTCTATTTTGCTACTTGTTTTTATTCCTACTTTTATATATTTTGATTATAAATTTGAAATAATTCAAGGTAATTTAATAATAAATATTGTAGGGCTTATTGCTATAATAATTTTATTAAATAATATTATCTCCTTAAAAGAGTATTACCTTATATATCATGGAAAAATAAATTATATAATAATGGAGAATATCTTAGTAGTGATATATACATCATTACTTATATATGTGTTGATTAGTGGTAATAATAAAAGAATATTATTAGAAATAATTAATGGAATATTTTTTGTTTTTTTTAGTTTATCTTGCAGTATATATGCAAAAAAAATATCATCAACACCATATAATATTATATTTAAAGATTTATATGAAAAAAATCAAGAAATACATAAATTAAATAAAATAGTACTTTCTAAAAATAGAGAATTAGAGTTTTCACAAAAAGTTATGTTAAACAAAGAAAGTATATTGAGGAACTTTTTTACAAATGCTCCAATACCATTAATAATATTAAGTTCAACAAATGAAAGAATTTTGTTTGCAAATACTAGTTTTGGAGAGTTAGTTGAAGTAGATAATCTTAGAGATATAATAAATAAAAAATTATTTTCCATAGTTACAGTAGAGAATAATCCTTATATTGATAATATAGATAGTGAAGAGGTTGCTATATTTAGAACAAATATTAAGTTAAAGAATGGTATTAAGTATGTTGATATGGAAATAGTAGACATGCCAGATGATATGGATGAGAGAATAATTATTTTTAGAGATTTTACATCTACTGTTAAGGCCAATAAAATGAAGGAAGCAATGCAAAATAAAAAACTAGATGAAAAATTAAAGAGTGATTTTTTATCTAATATTTCTCATGATTTAAAAACACCTATAAATGTTATTTATTCAGCAACTCAGATAATAGAAATGTACATAGAAGATAATAATGAAGAGGCTGTTAAAAAATATAATAACATTTCAAAGCAAAATTGCATTTCATTAATTAGCCTGGCGAATAATATTATAGATACAAGTAGAATATATGGAGATTATTTATCATCAAACTTAAGAGTAAAAAATATAGTTGAAGTAGTAGAAGATGTAGTTACTTCTTTAATTGATTATGCAAAGAGTAAGGATATTGATTTAATATTTGATACAAATGAAGAAGAAGTTTATGTTAACTTAGATGATGAATTTATGAAACGTATAATACTAAACTTAGTTTCTAATTCTATAAAATTTACTAAAAATAATGGACTAATAAAAATTATAATTGAAGCTAAAGATTATACTGTAGATGTTAATGTAAATGATAACGGTATAGGTATGGAAAAAACATTTATCGAGAATGCATTTAACAGATATTCTATGGGAAAAAATAATGAGAACTCATCGGTAAAGGGAACAGGAATAGGATTATTTGTTGTTAAAAAGTTAGTAGATAAACAAAATGGAAAAATAACTATAGATAGTACGGTGAATAAAGGAACTAATATTAAGATGACATTTAAAAGGGAGAAAATAAATTATGAAGAGATTTACTAATATGAAGATAATTAAACCACTTCTAAAATTATT
>JAFADP010000182.1 GCA_023424785.1 Bacillota bacterium | reverse complement strand
AAGAGTACTTTAATTGGAATGATATGTGGTCTTATAAAAAAGACTTCTGGAGAAATAATATATGAAGATGGAAAAGAAAAAATAAGAAAGTGGAAGTCTAATATTGGTATAGTTCCTCAAGATTTTGCTTTATATTGGGATTTAAGTGTAGAAGAGAATATTAGATTTTTCTGTTCACTATATGGATTTAAAGGAGAAGAATTAAAAAGAAGAACTGATAAAACTTTAGAATTTATTGGTCTTAGTGATGTTAGAAAGAAAAAAGCATCAGAGCTTTCAGGAGGAATGAAAAGAAGATTAAATATAGGATGTGCTATAGCTCATTCTCCAAAGCTTATAATTATGGACGAGCCAACAGTTGGTATAGATCCTCAATCAAGAAATCATATATTAGAGTCTGTTTTAAAGCTTAGAGAAGAAGGGTCAACTATAATATATACATCACACTATATGCAGGAAGTAGAGTATCTTTGTGATAGGATTGCAATAGTAGATAAGGGAAAGGTTATTGCAGAAGGAACATGTAGTGAGCTTAAAGACTTAATAGAAGATAAGAAAGTATATGGTGTAAAAGTAAGCAGGGAAGTTAAAAATCTTAAGGATAAACTTCTTGAAATAAGTGGAGTTGAAAAGGTTGTATTTAGTGAAAATGAATATAAAATCACAACTTTGAAAGAAAGTAATTTAATTGCAAAAATAGTACAAGTAATGTCAGATTCAAAAGTAGATATTCAAAATATATTAAGCGAAGAACCAACTCTTGAAACAGTATTTTTAGCTTTAACTGGTAAAAAGCTTAGAGAATAGGGGTGATTAATAGTGTATTTTCAATTATTAAAAAAGGAATTAAAGCAGTTTTTTAGGTCTAAAGGCGAAATGGTAATGCTTTTTATATTTCCAATAGTTTTAATAACTACTTTAAGTATAGGCCTTAAAGATATGATGAGTAATATGACTAATATTTTTTCAGAAGATAAAAAAGATAATAAAGTATATTATTCAGTAGAAGATGATAGCATTTATAAAGAGGGATTTAATGCTTTTATTAAAGAAGTAGGCAATGAATTAAATATAGATTTTATTGAAACTAAGAGTTTAGAAGATGTTAAAAAAGATATAGATAGCTATGATGCTATATCATACATTGGAGTAAATAAAGATGACTTTAGTTATTATTCTTCAAAAGATGGAGAGAAAACAAAAAGTAAAGTTGTAAGAAGCATATTTGAAACCTCTTTAAATAACTTTGCAGTACATACAGCTATTGGAGAGTTAAATCCAGAATCCCTTAGAAATATTGTGAATAATGCAGTAGATGAATATGTAGTGGAAGAAGGTATTGGAGATTCTCGTGATATTACAGCAGCAGAATATTATACTTTTGCAGAGCTAGCATTAATTATATTATATATTTCAGTTACCATTGCGGAATCTGTATATAAAGAAAATTCTTTAACTACTATAAATAGATTAAGACTTTCAAAAATTAGTGAAAAAACTATACTTTTATCTAAAATTAGTTTAGGGATTATTATTTCAATAATACAAACTTTTTTAGTATATTTATATTCAACTTTTTGTTTAGATGTAAATTGGGGAGATAATACATTAAAATTAATATTGCTATTTATTGTATTTGGAGTATTTGCATCAGCTTTAGGTGCTATTGTTGGAATACTTGCAAAGAAAGAAACTGCAGTATCAGGAGTATTAAATTTATTAATTATTATTATTTGTTTCTTGGGCGGATGTTATACAACAATGAGTATGATGGTAGCTATACCAGGCATAAATACATTAATGTATTTAAGTCCAATATACTGGATAAACGTAGCTATAAATAGTATGTTATGTAATATACAAAGTAATTCATATATTATTGCATTATCTATTCCTATAGTATTATCAGTAATAATGATAAGTTTATATTTAGTAAGTGTTAAGAAAAGGGAGGTACGTTAATATGTTTAAAATAATAAAAAATACATGTAACATTTTATTTAAAAGAAAGAGTTTTATTTTTACAACACTAGTACTTCCTTTAATATTAATATTAGGTTTTTCAGCTTTATATAGTAGTAACTCTTCTTTAAAAATTGGGCTTATAAATGAGGATAATGAAATTTTAGGAGAAGCTTTAGAAGAAAAGTTAAGTGATATAAATGGAATTGAAGTAATTAATATAGATAAGGATACAAATTATGAAGAAGATCTTATGCTTCATAGATATGAAATGCTAGTTTCAATTAGTAATGATTTTACAGAATCAATTTTAAATGGTAAAGAGACTAAGATTAATATATATTCTATTTCAGATAGTGATATGAAACCTATAGTTAAAGCTATATTAGAAAGTGAAGTAAGCTCTCTTGCTACATTGTATAATAATGTTTCGTATAAAGATAAGGATAAGAAAGAAATTTTAAAAACTTTTAAAGAGTCAAAGCCAAAATATAATATTGAAAATGAACAAACTACAACGGTATCTATAAATAATTCATTAGGAATGATAGTTTATTTAATATTTATTTGTGCAGGACTTGGATGTTCATTTATTCTAGAAGATGAAATGTTAGGAACTAAGGAAAGAGTTCTTATGGGAAAAATCAATGAAAATAAATATTTTGCAGCATTAATAACAACATTTTTTATATTAAGTTCTATTCCAGTTTTTGAGTATTATATAGTTTGTAAATTGTTGGGATATGAGTTTGGATTTGAAAATAGCTGGATTTTAATTATTCTAATGCTTTTAATAGTATTACTTGCAATATCTTTTAATTTAATGCTTGCATCAATTATAAAAAATAAATCTGTATATACTTCTATTGGAGTGAGCTTTACAATTCCATTGTTTATGCTAAGTGGAGCCTTCTGGCCATATGATCTTATGAGTGAAACACTTCAGAAGGTAGGAAATATACTTCCACCAAGATGGTTTTTATTAAGTGTAGAAAAGCTTCAAAATGGAGAAGGTATAATAGACATTATTCCAATGATGATTGCACTTTTATTATTAACAGTATTTTTATATATACTATCAGTATTTTTTACTAGAAATAAGATGATTTTAATTAAAAATAATAAATAATTATTTAAGTGAAAGATAATATTTTATATAAATTATTATCTTTTACTTTTTATTTTTTCAATTTTATTTTATACTATATGGTAGAAAAGGGATTGGGGGTAAAATTTATGTACAAAAATTATATTTTTGATTTATATGGAACATTAGTGGATATTAACACAAACGAGGATAAGTATTATCTTTGGGAAAAGATGGCTGAGTTTTATGGGTACTATGGAGCTAATTATACGCCATCAGAATTAAAAAAAGGTTATAAAAATGGCTGTGAATTAGAAAAAGAAAAAAATGCTCAATATGATTGTCCTGAAATAAAGGTTCAAAATGTATTTTTAAAGCTTTTTAAGGATAAGGGTGTAGATGCTAATATGGAACTTGCAATTCATGCAGGACAAATGTTTAGAATAATTTCTACAAAGTATATTAAGTTATATGATGGAGTAGTAGATTTATTAGAAAATTTAAAAAAGAAAAACAAAAAAATATATCTTTTATCTAATGCACAAAGAATATTTACAGAACATGAAATGAAACTTTTAGATATTTATAAGTATTTTGACGGAATAGTATTTTCATCAGAAGAGGATTGCTGTAAACCAGACATAAAGTTTTATGATGTTGTTTTAAGTAGATATAATCTTAAAAGAGATGAAACTATTATGATAGGTAATGATGAAATAGCAGACATAAAAGGATCACATGAGGCAGGATTGGACTCATTATACATACATGCTAATATTTCTCCTGATATTAAAGGAGAATTATTAAGTAAATATACTATTATGGATGGAGATTTTACTAAGGTTAAAAGCTTAGTACTAAAGTAAAACATAATTAATAATATACTTTCTATAAAAGGGTGGTGAGGGAAATGAATCTTCTTAATGTCCAAAAGAAATTTATTTTAAGTAAACCTAGAGAATATACTCTAATAAAAGGAAAAACTAATACAGGAAAAAGTGAAGCTATGCTTCATAGAGTTTTGAATTTAGTTAATAATTTTTCTTATGAAGATGGAGATAAAATTCTTTTTGTTGAAAAAAATAAAAAATCTAGAGATAAAGCAATAGAGCAATATAAGAATATAAAAGAAAAAAGTAAATATGATTATATGTCATTATTATGTTCTAAAGAAGAACCTTTATTTTTATGCTTTGAAGAACTTATAGATAGAATTGTAAAGGAAAATAAAGTGCCTTCCTTACAAGAAAAAATTAATATATTAAAAGATGTAATAAATAAAAACACATATAAAAGTTGTAAAAAAATAAATATTGATAATGTTTATGTTCTTTTAAGTGAAATAAAATATATGAAAAATAATAATATAGTAACTCTAGATGATTTTATGACACTTATGGGAGGTCCATTAACCCTTAGAAAAAATTCTAAATCAAGAGAAGATATGTTTAATCTTTATAGACAGTATAATAATGCTTTGAAAGAGAATGATTTTCTAGATGAAGAAGATAGAATATTAAAGGCAATAAATAGTATATTTAATGAAGATGATGGCTTTGTTCATATATTCATTGATAATGGAGAAGAATTTTCAAAGTTAGAACTAGAGTTTTTATTATCACTTCATAAAAGAAAGGAATATGCAACCTTATCTGTATCTGTTAATACAGATAAGGGAGAAAACTTATATTCATCTTTAGTTAAAAAAGGTAGAGTATATGGTAAAAAGGTTTTTGGAACTAATAAAAAGATATTTAACTTTAAAACAGATATATTATCAAGGAATAAAGAAGTTAAAATACATGAAAAAATTGTAGAGGACTATACTTTTATAGATTTTAAACATAGAAGAGAATTTAAGTTTTTAGTTGAAAATGAAGGAGATAGAGAAAAACTTGTTACAGAAGAGAAACATTGTTTTAAGGATGAAGAACTTCAAGTAGTACCTGTATTTAATAACATTGCAGCTGGTGAGCCTATATTAATATCACCAGAACAAGAAGATACTTTTATGCTACCTAAATATTGGATTAAAGGTAGTGGAGATAAGTTTATTCTTAAAGTAAAAGGTGATTCTATGATAGAAGCTAACATTCATAATGGTGATTTAGTTGTTATAGAGAAAACAAGTACGCCTAGTAATGGAGACATTGTAGCTATAAATATAAATGGTAGTGCTACATTAAAAACATTAAAGGTTGGAATTGACGAAATTATTTTAATGCCTGCAAATATAAAGTATGAGCCTATACATGTATCTAAAGAAGAGGAGTTTTATATTTTAGGTAAGGCAGTAGGAATAATTAGAAAGTAATGACAGGAGGAGAATTTTTAACTTGTTTAATAAATTAAGTGATAGAAGTAAGGGAATAATATTTATAATATTATCTGCTTTTGGTTTTGCAATGATGTCAGCTTTTGTAAAGCTAGCAGGAGACTTACCTTCTTTTCAAAAGACATTTTTTAGAAATATAGTATCATTAGCTGTAGCTTTGTTTTTAATTTTAAAACATGGTGGAAGTCTTTTTGGTAAAAAAGAAAATCAAAAGACTTTAATAATGCGTTCGACTTTTGGAACTATGGGTATAATATTAAATTATTATGCAATTGATAATTTAAAAGTATTATCAGATGCAAATATGCTTAATAAATTAAGTCCGTTTTTTGTAATTATATTTTCGGCTTTATTCTTAAAAGAAAAAATAAAACCAAATCAAATTTTAGCTTTATTAGTAGCATTTTCAGGTATGCTTTTTGTTATAAAACCATCATTTTCATTTGAAATAGTACCTGCACTTGCAGGAATATTAGGTGGGATATCAGCAGCTGCAGCATATACATGTGTTAGATTTTTAGGAGGAAAAGAAAAGCCTGATACAATAGTATTTTATTTTTCATTATTTTCAACAATAGTTGTATTTCCTCTTATGATAGCTAGCTATACATCTATGACTATATGGCAGTTACTTTCACTATTAGCAGCAGGGGTGTTTGCAAGTATAGGACAGTTTGCTATAACACTTGCATATAAGTATGCGCCGGGGAAAGAAATATCTATATTTGATTATTCAAATATAATTTTCTCTGCTATAATAAGTTTGGTTTTATTTGGTGTTCTACCAGATCATTGGAGTATTATTGGATATTTAATTATATTTAGTGCATCTCTATATATATTTATATACAATAAAAATTTAGATAAAAAAGAAAATAAGTAATTTTATGTGATAGAATAAAGTTAAGGATTACAAGAAAGGAGAAAGAGTATAATTGAAGTGGTTATATAAATTAGAAAGAAAATTTGGAAGATATTATATACCAAATTTAATGCTTATAATAGTAATGGGAAGTTTAGGTGTATATTTGCTTGATATGACTGTTATGCCAAACTTAAAATATCAACTTATGTTAGTACCTAGCTTGGTGCTAAAAGGTCAAATATGGAGATTATTCACATTTGTATTTGTAGCAGAGAGTGGAGGAACTTTTTTTACTATAATTAATTTATATTTTATGTATTTAATAGGTATGAATTTAGAAAATATATGGGGTGGATTTAAATTTAATGTTTATTTCTTTATTTCATATATATTAACAGTAGTTGTATCTATGATTACAGGATTTCCAGCAATGGAGCTTGGAATAAGTATATCTTTATTCTTTGCTTATGCAAAATTATATCCAGATGCAGAATTTTTATTATTTTTCATTTTACCTATAAAAGCAAAAATATTATTCTACATAAACTGGGTAATAATAATTCTTAATTCAATAAACTATGTAATGCATGGAATGCCATTAGGAGTTTTATTAAACTTAGTTCCAGTAGCAAATTATTTAATATTCTTTGGTCCTAGCAGTATTAAGGAAAGTAAACAAAGAAAGAATAATGTTATTAGAATGAAGGACTATCAAAAGAAAATAAATTCTACAAAAAAGAATTATATTCATAAATGTACTACTTGTGGTATAACAGATGTAGATGATCCAGATATGGATTTTAGATATTGTGGTGAGTGTGATGGAAAACACGCATACTGCACTAAACATATAAAAAATCATGTTCATATAAAAAATAAATAGTAATTTAAAAAGAGCTTTTAAGAATAAAATCTTAAGAGCTCTTTTTAGCAGTAAACATTTTTGTTATAGTAGATACTAAGATTATTCCAAGAGCTAAGGTTCCTGCACTTGCCAAGGTGTTAAATCCTTTTGAAAGAGCAGAAGATAACTTTCCTGTTACAATATCAAACATGGTATAATACATACCAGCACCAGGTACTAGAGGAAGCATAGCACAAATAACTAAGGTAGTAGATGGAGTTTTTAATATTCTTGCAAAAATTTCTGAATAGATACTAAAAATAATAGATGAAATAAGTAGTGAAGAAATATTAGTTAAGTTATTATGCAAACAAAAAGCATAAATGAACCAACTAAGTCCTCCAGCAATAGAGGAAAATAAAAGTTTTTTTCCACGAATATTAAAAAGTATTCCAAATCCTAAACATCCTAATATTGATAAAAAGGTATCTCTTATCATAATGTGCCTCCTAAAAAGTTAATCCAAATACTTATAACAACTCCTGTGCCAACAGCTATAGATACTGCAATTAAAAAGGCTTCGGAAGCCCTAGTTAATCCGGCTAAAATATCTCCTGCAATTATATCTCTTGCAGCATTAGTTATTGCAACACCTGGAACTAATAACATAATAGAACCTATTATAGTTTCACTAATATTATTTGTGATACCAATATAAGATAATAATATTGCTAATGTGGTTGCAAAAGCACCTCCAACACAATTTATAAAAAATGTATTTAAAGATTTTAAGTTTAATTTAACATAATTTATTCCACAACCAATAATTAGTGCAGAAAAGAAATCATAAAGATTTCCACCAAAAATTACTGCAAAGGAACTTGCTATAAGGGCTGATGAAATATATCTATGTATTTCAGTATATGTCTGACCTTTATTTATTCTTTTTAATGCAAGATAAAACTCATCTAAATCCATAGGGGTATTTTGGATTTTTCTTGACAAAGCATTTATTCTGTCTATTTTATTTAAGTCTATTCCTCTACTCTTAATTCTTTTTACAATAGAATGAAGCTCTCCTTTATAAATAAACGAAACTATTATTCCCGTAGGAGTAGCAAAACTTTCTGTATCTTCTGCTCCAAAAGCTAAGGCAATTTTTCCAATGGTTTCTTCAACTCTATAGGTTTCAGCACCACTTTCTAATAAAATTTGACCTGCATAAGTAGCAATTTCTAATAGTTTATGTGCATTCATTATATCACTTCCTAAAAAAAATACTTTTATAATTATAACATAAAAGAAAATATAAAATAAAAAAGTTGATAAAATTAACAATAGACCTTATAATTAGTATTAAATTATTAATTTGAGGTGATACATAAATGAATTTTGATAATGTAAAAAGAGATGACAAAGAAATTTACGATCTTATTAAAAAAGAGCTAAAAAGAGAACAAAATGGTATAGAACTTATTGCTTCTGAAAATATAGTAAGTGAAGCTGTGATGGAAGCTATGGGATCATATCTTACAAATAAATATGCAGAAGGATATCCAGGAAAAAGATATTATGGTGGATGCCATGTAGTAGATGAAATAGAGCAATTAGCTATAGATAGAGCTAAGGAACTATTTGGAGCAGAACATGCAAATGTACAACCTCACTCAGGATCTCAAGCTAATATGGCTGTTTATTTTTCAGTATTAGAACCAGGTGATACTGTACTAGGTATGGACTTAAGTCATGGTGGTCATTTAACTCACGGTTCACCAGTAAACTTTTCAGGAAGACTATTTAAATTTGTTTCTTATGGTGTAGATAAAGAAACAGAAATGATTGATTATGATAATGTTAGAAAAATTGCATTAGAAAATAAACCTAAATTAATAGTTGCAGGAGCTAGTGCTTATTCAAGAATAATTGATTTCCCAAAATTAAGAGAAATTGCTGATGAAGTTGGAGCACTATTAATGGTAGATATGGCTCATATTGCTGGATTAGTAGCAGCAGGTGTACATCCATCTCCAGTACCATACTGTGACTTTGTTACAACTACAACTCACAAAACACTAAGAGGACCAAGAGGTGGATTAATTCTTTGTAAAGAAAAATATGCTAAAGTTGTAGATAAGAATATATTCCCAGGAATGCAAGGTGGTCCATTAATGCATATAATAGCTGCTAAGGCAGTATGCTTTAAAGAAGCACTAGATCCAAGTTTTAAAGAATATGCTAAGCAAGTGGTAGCTAACTGTAAAAAGCTTGCAGAAGAATTAGTTAAGAGAGAATTTAAAATAGTTTCTGGCGGAACAGATAATCATGTTTTCTTAGTTGATTTAAATAATAAAGATATTACAGGAAAAGAAACAGAAGCATTACTTGACAAAATAGGAATAACATTAAATAAAAATACAGTTCCAAATGAAACAAGAAGTCCATTTGTAACATCAGGTGTTAGAATTGGTACAGCAGCTGTAACTACAAGAGGATTCAACGAAGAAGATATGTGTATAATTGCTGAAATAATTGATAAGGCAATTAAAAATAAGGATAATGAAGAGGCGTTATCTTCACTTAAGGTTAAAGTGGAAGAATTATGTGCTAAACATCCATTATACGAATAATATTTTAACTCCTACCTTTTTAGGTGGGAGTTTTTTTATTATCAAATTGAAATACTTTAGAATAGCATATATAATATTAATATTTTATGTGATATTTATGAGTAATAAAAAGTTAATGAAGGTATATGAAAATGCACCTATTATTCCTTTTGATAAAAATTCAAAAATAGTTATTATAAGTGATGTTCATAGAGGGGATGGTAGTTATAGTGATTCTTTAATTGGGAATAAGAATATATACTTAGCTGCATTAAATTATTATTATAGAGAAAATTATACATTAATTGAAGCCGGGGATGGAGATGAATTATGGAAAAATAAAGGCTTTAGAGATATAGCATATAATTATAAGTCTGAGTTTAAAACATTAAATAAGTTTAATAATCAAAAGCGATTATATTTAATTTATGGTAATCATGATTTTAAAAAACATTCTAAAGATTATATTGAAGTTCAAAAGAAGAAGTTAAGAAAAATAGATAAGGATTTTGGTAAAGACTTAATATATTTATTGGATAATTCAAATTTTATAGAGGGAATAGTACTAAATTATGAACCGTTAAAGAAAGATATATTAATAGTACATGGTCATCAATTGGATTTTATGAATTATGAGATGGGTTTTTTAAGTAAATTTTTAGTAAGACATATATGGAGATATATGGAGGGGATAGCTGGCTTTCGTGCACCTACAAGTCCTGCGAATAATTACAAGAAAGGTGGAAAGGTAGATAAGAAGTTAGAAAAGTGGTCAAATGATAATAATGTTGTTCTAATATGTGGTCACACTCATAAAAGTAGGTTTCCTAAAATAGGAGAGGGAAAGTATTTTAATGATGGTTGTTGTGTGTTACCATATTCTATAAGTACTATAGAAATAAACTTAGGACTTATTTCATTAGTAAAGTGGTCAATAAGTGTTACACAACATGAAGAATTATATATAAAAAGAAGTTTTTTAGGTGGACCTGAAAAATTAGAAAATTATTTTTTATAGTAGGTGAAGAATATGAAATATATGGATTTGCATTGTGATACAGCTAGTAGAATATTTTATAATAAAAAAAGTTTAAAGGAAAATCCATTTTCAGTAGATATAAATAAATTGAAGAAAGGTAATACATTAGCTCAAGTATTTGCTTTTTTTATTGATATTGGGGAAGTGGAAAATTTCACATTAGAATTTGAAAAGATGTATAATAACTTTTTATTAGAGATGGAGAAAAATAAAAAAGATATAAGTATAGTAACAAATATTATAGATTTAAAAAGGTGCGAAGAAGAAGGAAAGATAGGAGCTTTTTTATCTATTGAAGAAGGTGAGATACTTAATGGAAATATAGATAATCTAAAGAGGGTATATGACAAGGGTATAAGATTCATAACATTAACTTGGAATTATAAAAATTCATTAGGATATCCTAATTATAATTTTATTTATAAGGATAAGGGTTTGACATCTTTAGGAAAAGATATGGTATGTGAAATGGAGAATTTAGGGATTATTCCAGATGCATCTCATTTATCTGATAAGGGATTTTATGATTTAATAGATATATGTAAAAAGCCTTTTATAGCAACTCATTCTAATGCAAGGGCTATAACTAATCATCCAAGAAATTTAACTGATGATATGATAAAAGCTTTAAGCAATAAAGGTGGGGTTTTAGGAATAAATTTCTGTAGTGATTTTTTAGGAAAGTCTCGTGTAGCATTAATTGAGGATATAATAACACATATAAAGCATATTAAAAAAGTTGGAGGAATAGATGTTATTTCTTTAGGAAGTGATTTTGATGGCATTGAGAATAAGGTTGAGATTAAGGATGCTTCGGAGATGTATAAGCTGTCTCATGCATTGAAGAAGGAAGGATTTAATTACGAGGAAATAGAAAAAATATTTTATAAAAATTCTCTTAGAATAATTATGGATAACTTGAAGTAATAGAAGGAGTAAATATGAATAAATTAATAGGAAAAGTAGCAATAGTAACAGGCGGTTCTAGAGGTATTGGAAGAGCAATTGCTTTAGAATTAGGAAGAGAAGGAGCAAGCATAGTAATTAATTACTCAAAAAGTGATATTGAAGCAGAAGAAACTATTAATATGCTTAAAGAAGAAGGAATAATTGCATATAAAGTAAAAGAAGACATAGGATCTTTTGAAGGAGCAAAAAGAGTTGTAGAATTTACAATATCTAAGTTTGGAAAAATTGATATATTAATTAATAATGCAGCTAGAAGTATAGTAGGTCTATTTTTAGATTCAACTAAAGAAGAAATAGATAACATTATAGATATTAACTTAAAGGGACCTTTATATTTAACAAAGCATGCACTTCCACATATGATAGGGCGAAATACTTCAATAGTTAACATTTCTTCTATATGGGGAGATGTAGGAGCTTCTTGTGAGGTTTTATACTCATCAAGCAAGGGAGGAATTAACTTATTTACTAAAGCTTTAGCCAAGGAGATGGCAGCATCTAATATAAGAGTTAATGCTATAGCTCCAGGTGTAATAAATACTAAAATGAATGACTTTTTAGATGAAGAAGAAAAAAATTCTCTAGTTGAAGAAATTCCTCTTGGAAGATTTGGTGATGCTAGAGAGATTGGAAGAATAGCTGTGTTTTTATGTAGTGATGATTCTTCATATATTACAGGTCAAGTAATAAGAGCAGATGGAGCTTATATTTAAAAAATAAGGATGTTGCAAAAAACAACATCCTTTTTATAAATTTACAATAGGCATATATATTACAAATTCAACACCATTTTCTATGTTTTTTAATGAATACTCAAAGTTGTGTAATTGAAGAATATTTTTTACAATAGAAAGTCCAAGGCCAGTGCTATTATTAGTTCTCTGTCTTGCTTTAT
>JAFADP010000176.1 GCA_023424785.1 Bacillota bacterium | reverse complement strand
AATGAAATAGATTTAGAATCTAATGTAAAAAGAAGATTACAAATGCTAGGTCTTACTAAAGGAACGAGTATAGAAATTTTAAATAATAAAAGAAGTGGTTCTCTTATATTTAAAGTGAGAGGAACAAGATTTGCTATAGGGAAAGAAATAGCAAATGGCATTAAAGTTAGGGGGAATAAATAATGAAAGAAACATTAAATGTAGCTTTTATAGGTAATCCAAACTGTGGTAAAACAACCCTTTTTAATGCCTATACAGGAGCAAAGTTAAAGGTTGCAAATTGGCCAGGAGTTACAGTTGAAAAAAAAGAAGGAGCTTTTAAATTTCATAATAATCAATTTAGATTAGTTGATTTACCAGGTATATATAGTTTAACTTCATATACTATGGAAGAAAAATTATCTAGACAGTATATACTTGAAGATGAAGTTGAAGTAATTGTGGATGTGGCAGATGCTTCATCTCTTGAGAGAAATTTATATTTAACACTTCAATTAATAGAGCTTGGAAAGCCTGTAGTTCTTGCTCTTAATATGATGGATATAGTAGAAGAAAGAGGAATGGAAATAGATCTTCATAGACTTCCAGAAATGCTTGGTATACCAGTCATACCTGTATCTGCAAGAAAGAAGACAGGTTTAGATGTGTTAATGCATACAGTGTCACATCATACTGATAAAACAATAGAAGGAAATTTAGAACATCATCATCATCATGATGAAAAAGTTAAGAGTAGCAAGCATAAACATGATCATCATAAAGAGTTTGTAGTTGTTTATGATGATGAAATTGAAGATAAAATTGATATTATAACTGAAAAGTTATTAGAAAAATATAACGATGTTATAAATCCACGTTGGCATGCAATAAAAATATTAGAAATGGATGAGGAAATTTTAAATAAATATCCTTTAGATTTAAAAGGTATAGTTGATAGAAGCTACGAAGAAGATATAATTAATGAAAAATATAATTTTATTGAAGAAGTTATAAATGAATGTCTTATGAATAAGGAGTCTAAATCTGAAAAGACAGATAAAGTTGATAGCATATTAACTCATAGAATATTTGGACTACCTATATTCCTTGGAATTATGGCATTAGTATTTTTCTTAACATTTACTATTGGTGATTCTTTAAAAGGGGTTTTTGAACTAGGACTTGATTGGTTTAGCAATTCAGTATTAAGTGCACTTCAAGCCATAGGTGTTAACGAAGTTATAACTTCGTTAGTAGTAGATGGTATTATAGCAGGAGTTGGTGGGATTTTAACATTCTTACCTAATATATTTATATTATTTTTAGCCCTTGCTATATTAGAAGATAGTGGGTATATGTCAAGAGTAGCTTATGTTATGGATGGTATTATGGGCAAAATAGGACTATCAGGAAGAGCCTTTATACCTATGCTTTTAGGATTTGGATGTACAGTTCCAGCAGTTATGGCATCAAGAGCATTAGAGGATCCTAAAGATAGATTAAAGACCATATTAGTTACTCCATTTATGTCATGTAGTGCAAGATTACCTATATATGTATTGTTTTCAGAAATGTTTTTTGAAGATAAGGCTATGATAGTAGCTTATTCTATGTATATTATAGGACTAGCTGTAGCAATATTAGTTTCACTACTTATGAACTTAATTGATAAAAAGAGAGATAATAAACCAACAAATACATTATTAATTGAATTGCCAGAATATAAATCGCCTAATGGAAGAACAATATTTATATATGTTTGGGAAAAAGTAAAAGATTATTTATCAAAAGCAGGTACTACAATATTTGTAGCTTCAATAGTAATTTGGGTTATTTTAAACTTTGGTCCAAACGGAATGGTTAGTGATATGTCTCAAAGTTTTGGGGCATATATAGGAAAAGTTGTAGCTCCAATATTAAAGCCAGCAGGTCTTGGGTATTGGCAAGTAGTAGTTGCGTTAATAGCAGGTATAGCTGCAAAGGAAATAGTTGTTTCTAGTATGGGTATACTTTATGGAATATCTAATATAAGCTCTACTGCAGGCATGGCTACTATGGCAGGACTTTTAGGTGCAAGTGGATTTGGTGCATTAAATGCTTATGCACTTATGACATTCTGTTTATTATACGTACCATGTACAGCAACTATTGCAACTATTAAAAAAGAAACTAATTCATGGAAATGGACATGGTTTGCAGTAGTATTCCAATTAGTAGTTGCATGGTTAGTATCTACATTAATATATCAAGTTGGTTCTCTATTCTAAAGGAGATGAATTAAGATGGTTCCAGGATTAATAATTCTATTTATAATAGGAATTTATGCAGGATACATTATACAAAAGAAAGTTAAAGATTTTAAAAATGGAAAGCACTGTGGCTGTGGATGTAGTGACTGTCCATCAAGTGGAAAATGCCACATAAAAATAAAAGATGAATAAAAGGATAGGTAGATTTGTGTAATACAAATCTACCTATCCTTTTCATTAATATATTCTGCAATAATTCTAGCTATTAGCTTTGCAGAATTTTGTGCTTCTTGAAGAGTATTTATTTGAGCACCACATTCTATTAATACTATGTTATCACTTAAGCTTTGTTCATGTCGTATTATACTTCTATTATATAAATAGTCATCTCTTACGAAACCAGGAAATAATTCATTACCTTTATTTCTAAGAGTATCTGCTAATGCTTGATTTGCTTCATATTTGCTACTGCTTTTAGTAGTAACAAACCTTATTTTTGCAACATTTTCTCCATTTACAGTTGCAGTAACTGAATTTTTATCTGTGGCATAGTCCCTGTGTAAATCTATAATAAGTTTAAAGTCGCCATATTGATTTAGGTAATTCTGCAGCGTTTCTAAAGATCTTGAATAGCTATCATTATAGGATATACTATGATTAGTCTTATCATGTATTGTAGAAATTCCATAAGTTTCTTCTAGTTCAGTAGTAAGTATATTACCTACACTTACAATATTAGAGTTTTCATTATCAGAATCACTTTTATCACCTATAGCAGACTCTGAATAAGCTTCTGAAGTATGGGTATGGTATATTAATACTTCAGGATTAGTTTTATCTAAGGCTTTCTTTAAGGAAGAATTCTCAATGTTATTTACTCTTATTATTGTTTCTTCACTTATATTAAAAGATTGTATATTAGATGACTTATTTGTATTATTAATTGTATGTTTAAAATAACTTATTTCATTTCCTATTATGTTATAACTGTCTAAATTATATAGTCCTAGTGTTTTTAATAATATAGATTTTAATGATGTTGTATTTTCCATATATTCTTCTTCATTATATATTTGACCTTCAACTATTGGCATTCCAAAGTTTAATAACTCAACATAAGGCAAAGCACCATTTTGATTGCTATCTTTAAGGACAGTAATTAATCTTACTCCAAAAAATATAATTATAATTAATAAAACAAATACTCCAGAATTAAATTTAGGTCTAATAGCATTATTTGACCTTATATTTTTATACAAATTTACTCCTCCTATTAGTGTTAATTTATATATATGAAAATAGAAAAAAAATATTTGTATCTAAATATAAGGTGATTAATTATATTGTAATTTTATTTATTTTTGAGTAAGTGTTAGTTTTGAACCGTTACTACTGCAAATTATTGTTCCATTCTTAGTAAGATAAATATCTGTGCCTAATATTTTTAAACTATCAATAACTTCTTCATCAGGCATACTTTCATTAGAGCATGTTATTACTGCATATTTAGGATTAACTAATGAGAAAAATTCTCCTGAATTTTTTTCAACTTTACCATGATGAGGCACTTTTAATAAAGTATGTTCTAAATCTTCCATAGTTATTAATTCATTTAATCTTTCTTCTTCTGCATCTCCTGTAAATAAAAAACTATTTTCTCCATGTACTAGGCTTATTACTAATGAAAAATCATTGTCTTCTTCTTCATAGTAACTCTTTTCAGGAGGATATATTGTAAATGTTGCTGTTTTAAGTGGAATATCCTTTTTAGAATATAATTTTATTAAGGAGATATGATTATCATTTAATGCATTTATAAACTCATTATATTGTTTCGAATCATTTTCATAATTGGGAGTTATAACACTATCTACTGTTAGTTCGTTTAAAATTTTATCAGCACCACCTACATGATCTTTATCAAAATGAGTAATTATAAGAAAGTTTATAGTTTTAATACGTTTTTCTTTTAAGTATGATAGTATTTCTTCTGCATTTTCATCTTTCCCTGTATCTATTAAAATTATTTTATTTTCAATAGTAATAAGAATACTATCTGCTTTACCTATATCAAAAAAAGTAATATTTAATACGGAGTTACCTTTAATATTACATCCATATAAAATAAACATAAAAATAACACAAAAACATATAATAAATTTGAATTTTTTCATGCTAAACACCTCAATATTATTATAGGCAAAAATATAAATTATATATAATAATTTTTTGAACATAATAAGAAGAGTAAACAAAAGAAAAGGAGAGTAATTATGAAAGTTGATATGATAAATGATAGCCCTTCAAAATCCTTAATTTATTTTGCTATACCTATGGTTATAGGAAATTTATTTCAACAATTATATAGTGTAATGGATTCTATAATATTAGGTAATTTTGTTGGAGAGGAAGCTCTTGCTGCAGTAGGATCTTGTATGGGGATAATTATGTTATTTATTGCTATAGCAACAGGTGCTAGTGTTGGGTGTTCTGTAGTTATATCTCAGTTATTTGGTGCAAAAAAAATAGAAGATATGAAAACATCAATTTTTACAGCTCTTATATCTGTATTATGTATAGGGGTGTTTTTAAGTATTATAGGACATATGGTAAATATATGGCTTTTAAGAATTATGGGAACTCCAGATAATATAATAAATAAATCTTCTCTTTACTTAAAAATATATTTTTATGGATTGACATTTTTATTTTTATACAATGTATTAGCTGCTATATTTAATGCATTAGGAGAATCAAAAATACCTTTATATTTTTTAATATTCTCATCAATTTTAAATATAATATTAGATATAGTTTTTGTAGTATATTTTAAATTAGATATTATAGGTGTAGCATTAGCATTAGTTCTTTCTCAAGCTTTAATATCTATAGTGTTATTTATTTGTTTGTTAAGTAGGATAAGAAAAATTGAATCAAGAGAATCTTTTAGTTATTTTAGTGCATTAGCATTAATGCAAATGAGTAAAATAGCAATTCCTTCTGTAATTCAACAATCCTTAGTATCTCTTGGTATGATTATGGTTCAAGTAGTTGTAAATAGATATGGTTCATCAGTTATGGCAGGATATGCAGCAGCAGGTAAAATAGATAGTGTAGCTTTAATGCCTATGGTAACTATAGGTAATGCGGTATCAACATTTACAGCACAAAATATTGGTGCTAATAAACCAGATAGAATAAAAAGAGCATATAGAGCAAGTTTAGGAATGATTGCATTTATAAGTTTAAGTATTACAGCATTAATATATATTTTTGGAGAAAATTTTTTATCAGTATTTTTAGATATAAATATTGATAGGCAAGCTATAAATACAGGAATACAGTATTTAAGAGTAGTGTCTTTATTTTATATAGTAATGGGATTTATGAATGTAACAAATGGAGTTTTAAGAGGATCATCTGATATATTTGTATATTTATTAAGTAGTTTAATTAACTTTGGTAGTAGAATTGGTTTAACATTTTATTTAGATGATGTAGTTGGTAAAGACGTAATATGGTGGGCTATTCCAATTGGGTGGATATTATCCTATATAGTATCTATTATAAGATATAAAAGTGGTAAGTGGAAAGATAAAGCATTAATCAG
>JAFADP010000151.1 GCA_023424785.1 Bacillota bacterium | reverse complement strand
TCAGATTTTAGAGATGTAAGAGATGCAGCATATAATAAGAATGATGAACGTAGTTTACTTGCTATAGAAATGTATACTTATAAAATTAGAACGCAAATAGGAGCATATGCAGCTGCTATGGGAGGACTTGATGTTATTGTATTTACAGCAGGTATTGGAGAAAATGCTGATATGATAAGAGAAGGTTGTGTAAAGAATTTAGAGTTTCTTGGAGTAGAGTTAGACAAAGAAAAAAATAAAAAAAGTGGAGAAATTGCAGAAATATCAAAAGATAACTCAAAAGTTAAAATTTATGTAATTCCGACAAATGAAGAGCTAATGATTGCAAAGGAAACTGTAGATTTATTAAATTAATACCTTGACTTTTAATTCCTTAGTTTATATAATGAATTGTGTTTGTTTAATAAATATTAAATAAAGGAGAAGAAAAATATTTTTTGTAGATATTTTTCGGTGATTTAAAAATGAAGATGAAATTTTCAGAAATTAAATCAAAAAGAGGAGAACAAAGTAAATTTTCTATATGTATAGACTTTAAAACATTTTATTTTGATGGAGAAAAAATAGAATGTCCTAAAGGATTAACCCTTGAAGGAAAAACTACTTATGATTATAAACAAGATGTAGTTACATTAAAAGGAAAATTAAAGGGAGATTTACAGTTAATTTGTTCTAGATGTTTAGATACCTTTATCTATCCAATAGATGTTGATATAGAAGAAAGGTTTACAAGTAGTGAAGATCTTCAAGATGAAGAGTTAATACTTGTGAATGGTGATATTATAGATATCACTGAAATAGTTGAAAGAGCAATAATTTCAACCTTACCTATTAAGAGACTTTGCAAAGATAACTGCAAGGGACTATGCCAAAGCTGTGGTGTTAACCTAAATAAGGTAACATGTAGCTGTGACAATGAAGATATAGATCTTAGATTGGCAGGCTTAAAGGCGTTGTTTGATAATAAGGAGGTGTAACAATGGGAAATCCAGCAAGAAAAACATATAAGGCTAAGAGAGATTCAAGAAGAGCTCAAACTATGAAGATGAGCTTACCAGGAATAGTTGAATGTCCACAATGTCACGAAATGAAACTTGCTCATAGAGTATGTAAGAAATGTGGTTACTATAAGGGCAAAGAAGTAGTAGTTACTGAAGAATAAAGAAAGTCATTTGACTTTCTTTTCTTTATATACAGAAAAAAAGGAAGTGTAATAAATGAAGATAGCTATAGATGGAATGGGCGGAGATAATGCACCACAATCTGTTGTTGAAGGAGTTGTGGAAGCATTAAAAGAATATAATGATCTTACCATATATATAACTGGTCCCAAAGAAGAGATAGAAAAGGAACTTGAAAAATATACTTATCCTAAGGAAAGAGTAAATATAGTTCCTACAACAGAAGTTATTTCAACAAATGAACATCCTGTTATGGCAATAAGAAAGAAAAAAGATTCAAGTCTTGTTAAAGCATTAAATTTAGTAAAAGAAAAAGAATGTGATGCTATTATATCAGGTGGAAGTACTGGAGCATTTTTAGCAGGTTGCACTTTCGTTGTAGGTAGAATAAAAGGTGTAGAAAGGGCAGCACTTGCACCTATAATGCCAGGGAGACGTGGAAAGTTCATGGTGGTAGATGCAGGAGCTAATGTTGATTGTAAGCCTCAATACCTAGTTCAATTTGCAAAGATGGGTAAAATATATTATGAAGAAATGTTCAATACTTCAAATACTTCTATAGGACTTGTAAACATAGGGGCAGAAGAAGAAAAAGGAAATGAATTAACAAAAGCAACTTATAAACTTTTAAAAGAAGAAAGCTTTAACTTTGTTGGTAATGTAGAGCCAAGAGAAGTTCCAACTGGAGATGTTAACGTATTAGTTACAGATGGATTTATAGGTAATACAGTGTTAAAGTTATATGAAGGTGCTGCATCAAATATATTAGGTATGATAAAAGATGCTATAAAGGAAGCACCTATAGTATCAAAGTTAGGAGCAGGTTTATTAAAACCAGTTTTTAAGAAGTTAATGATAAAATTCGATTATAAGGAAGTTGGTGGAGCACCTTTCTTAGGAGTAGATGGAATTTGTATAAAAGCTCATGGTAGTTCAGACGGTAAAGCCTTTAAAAACGCGATAAGACAAGCTGAATTATTTAATGAAAATAAGGTCTTAGAAAAAATAAAAAAAGAATTAGGTAAATAATAATCAAATTGTCAATAAGCTATATTGACGAATATATATTTATATAATATTATCTAAATAGAATATATGGTTTAGGAGGTGAAATCAATGTTTGAAAAAATCCAAGAAATAATTGCTGATAAATTGAGCGTTGATCCAGAAACTATTACTTTAGAGGCATCATTTATAGATGATTTAAATGCGGATTCTTTAGATATTGTAGAGTTAATAATGGCTTTAGAAGATGAATTAGAAATGGAAATTCCTGATGAAGACGTTGAAAACTTTAAGACAGTTGGAGATGTTGTTAACTACGTAAAAGAACATCATGAAGAATAATATCAATCCCGCACTTATTATGCGGGATTTTATTATTATTAAAGTTAGTTTATTCTTGAATTTATTAGTAAGCTAAAAGTTGAAGAATAAACTTTTCTAAGGAGAAGAGAATGAATAATTTTAAGTTGAGTAAAATTGAAGAGGTATTAAAAATTAAATTTAATAATGACTACTTAATAAAAGTAGCATTAACACATAGTTCTTATGCAAAACAAACAAAAGGTTCAGAATACAATGAAAGATTAGAGTTTTTAGGTGACTCTGTTCTTCAATTAACCATAACAGAATACCTTTTTGTTAATTGTAAGCATAAAACAGAAGGTGAATTAACTAAAATTAGAAGCTTAATAGTTTGTGAAAACTCACTTTACAAAGTAGCCAAAAAACTAAATTTATCCTCATTTATTAGAATGAGTAAAGGGGAAGAACTTACAGGCGGTAGAGAAAGGGTTTCTATTCAAGCAGATGCAGTTGAGGCAGTTATAGCTGCTATATACTTAGATAAAGGTATTGAAACTGTAAAAAAATTTATATTAGAAAATTTTAAGGATATTATATCAAGAGCTATAGATAATAAAATAATATTAGATTTTAAAACAAAGCTTCAAGAATATCTTCAAAAAGATGGTGAAGTAGATATTAAATATAAGTTAGATAGATACGAAGGACCTCCTCATAGAAGAAAGTTTTTTGTTAAGGTTTTTGTAGAAGATGAATTTATGGGTGAAGGTGAAGGGTATAGTAAAAAAGAAGCAGAGCAAAATTGTGCAAAAGAAGCTTTAAAAAAATTGGAGGTAATTGATGAGTAAAAATTATTATATTATACCTATATTTGTTCCATATGAAGGTTGTCCTCATAATTGTGTATTTTGTAATCAAGCTAGAATAACTGGAATAAAAGATAGAGTTGATGCTAAAAAGGTATATAATATAGTAGATGAATATTTAAGCACCATAGATAGAGAAAATTCCACAGTAGAAATTTCATTTTTTGGAGGGACATTTACTGCCATTAAAGAAGAGAGACAGAGGGAATTACTAAGTGTAGCTAAAGAGTATAAAGATAAAGGGTATATTGATAAAATAAGAATGTCAACGAGACCAGATTATATAAACGATTATATATTAACTTATTTAAAAGAGTATAGTGTAGACGTTATAGAACTTGGGGTTCAATCTTTAGATGATGAAGTTTTAATTAAGGCTGGACGTGGTCATTCTGTTGAGGATGTAAAAAAAGCTTCAGAGTTAATTAAAAAGTATGGTATTACCTTAGGACATCAAATTATGCCAGGGCTTCCTGGAGATAATTTTAGCAAGGATATTGAAACTGTTAAAAAATCTATAGCTATGAAGCCTGATATATGTAGATTATATCCATCATTAGTTATTAAAGATACACCTATGGAAACTATGTATAACAGAGGAATTTATATACCATATACTTTAGATGAAGCTGTTGAGATATGTAAAAAGTTATATGTTATGTATAGTGAAGCTAATATACAAGTTATAAGAATAGGACTTCAGCCTACTGAGAGTATAAATGAAGGTGGAGATATTGTAGATGGTCCATTTCATCCAGCTTTTAGAGAATTAGTTGAAAGTAGCTTATTATGTGATAAAATAAGAAACACTTTAGGTGATAAAAAAGAAGGAACTGTTAAAATTAATAATAAAGATTTAAGTAAGCTTTATGCAAAAGGCAAATATTATTTTAACAAGCTTATAGAAGAAGGATATAAGCTAAAAATAGAGGTTACTAGTGAA
>JAFADP010000049.1 GCA_023424785.1 Bacillota bacterium | reverse complement strand
TATGTGTGAAACATATTTAGTATCAACAGATAATTATGTACCTAATAAATCAGGACCAGAAATAATTGAATTAGCAAGTAATTTTGGATTTATATCACCTAAAGATTCTAAAAAACTTCAAGGAATTATTAAGCTTAGAAATAGATACACTCATGATTATTTCAAAGAAAGTTATCAAAAGAAAGAATTATAAAGATATGTAGAAGTGAAATGACAACTTTAAATATGTTTTTAGAAATATCTGAAGAGAAGATCCGATTAGTGTTAAAAGAACCATGCTAGACGCATGGTTCTTTTATTTTAGATTTAAAGTATATTATATGTAGTATTAGGAGATAATATTAGAATTGAATAGCTATTATACAAATGAAAATAAGGATGTGAACTAATGAAAAGAAAATATAAATTATTATTTATAAAAATAGTAGCAATTTTACTATCATCTATTTCTTACATAACAGTTATTGTGGAGAATAGCAATATACAAAGAGTAATAGCAGCAGAAATTAATAATATTATTCCAAAACCATTAAGTTATGAAGCTAATGAAGGAGAATTTATACTTGATGAAAATACTACTATTTATGTTGAAGGAAATAATGAGGAAGAAACAGAAGAAATTTATGAAATTGCAGAATTTATTAGAGAAAAGCTTACTCCATCAACAGGCTTTAAATTTAATATAGTAAAAGGGAATAAACCATCAAGTAATAGTATTATACTAACAACTATAAACTCAGAAGAAAGTATGGGAAATGAAGGTTATAAGTTAATAAGCAATAATAAAGGAGTTCAAATTATAGCATATGAACCACAAGGAATTTCAAGAGGAGTTCAAACCTTAAGACAGCTTTTACCTCTAGATATAGATAAAAGTACTGTAGTTTCAAATATTAAATGGAATATTCCAGGTTGTACAATTAATGATAAGCCAGAGTATAGTTATAGAGGATTAATGATAGACGTAGCTAGACACTTTTTTACGGCTGATGAAGTTAAACGTCAAATAGATAATGCTGCACAATATAAAATAAATAGAGTACACTTACATCTTAGTGATGATCAAGGGTGGAGATTACAAATAAAAAAGTATCCAGATTTAACTCTTATAGGTGGTAGTACAGAAGTAGGAGGAGGACCAGGAGGATATTATACTCAAGATCAATTTAAAGATATAGTTAATTTTGCATCTAAAAGATATGTAGAAATAGTTCCAGAGTTTGATATGCCAGGACATAGTAATGCAGCATTAGCTTCTTATGGATTTTTAAATCCAGATGGTAAAAGAAAGCCTTTATATACAGGAACAAAAGTTGGATTTAGCTCCTTTATGACACATAGTAAAAAAACATATGAGTTTATTAATGATGTATTTAAGGAAGTTTCTGCAATATCACCTTCAAAATACTTTCATATAGGAGGAGATGAAGCAGAAGCTACTAAAAAAGAAGATTATGATTATTTCGTTGGTAGAGTAGCTAAGATGGTAGAGAGTTATGGGAAAACACCAATAGGATGGGATCCTATAGATACATCTCCAGAAATTAATTCTAGTGTAATACTTGAAAATTGGAAAGATACTAACGAAGCAGCTAGAAAGAAAAATATGAAAATGATAATAGCTATTGCACAAAAAGCTTATTTAGATATGAAATATAATAAAGATACACCATATGGATTAGATTGGGCAGGGTATATTCCTATAGAAACTGCATATAATTGGGATCCAACTGATTATGCACCAAAGGAATTAGTTTTAGGTATAGAAGCTCCTCTTTGGACAGAAACAATATCTACAGTAGAACAAATGGATTATATGATATATCCAAGATTATTAGGATATGCTGAAATAGGCTGGACACCAAAAGAACTTAGAAATTGGAATGAATATAAGTTAAGATTAAAAAGCCAAGGTCCAAGAATGAAAAATGAAGGTATTAATTTTTATGATGATAAGAGTATTTTTCAATAAAATAAAATAATAAGGTGTGAAGTATTACTTTTGTATGTTTATATTTTATATACAAAAAGCAATACTTCACACTATTTATCTAGTTTGAGGCAAGTCCAAAAACCTCTTTTTTCTGTAAAATAAATATTGCCATAAGTATTGGTAATATTAAAGAAGCAATAAGACTAAGAATATTAAAGCCACTAAATACTATACTTGCAATTATTGAAATAATTTCAGCTACAAAGTAACCATAAACACCTATTGATTTTTTCATAAGTATTAATATTACAGATACTGCAATGACTATACTTATTATTAGGCTTACTAGTGTTATACTAGTATCAGGAATAATAGTTGTAGCATCAATACCCATAGAATTATACATATCTATTAGCATATCTTTTCCAAGTAACAGTGTTACATATCCAATTAAGCTAATTGCAAAACCTATTAGTGTTAATACACATATTGTAATTATTCCTCCACCTAATTTTTCATTATTATTTGTTTCCATAAGAAATCCCCCTTTGTAATTACTTATATTTATTCTAACATATAATTTCCAATAAATGTATAATAAATTACAAACCTTTCTTTGGTTGGATAAAATTTACTATTTTTAATGAAAATATATATAAAAGATGGTATATTATATTTAAAAGATTAAAATGTATAAAAGGTGGGAGAAAATGAAAAAGAAATATTTAAAGTTTATTATTATTGGAGTAGTTATTGTATTTTCAACAGTAGCTATATGTTTAGTTAAAGCAAATGTTACTAAATCACAAAAATCTAATGAAGTAGCTATAGAGACTACTATAATTAGTAATTCTAGTGATAAGGTTTATGTTAATGGAGTTGTTAAATGTGTTGAGAGTAAAAATATTTTATTAGATGCAACTAAAGGAAAAGTAGATAGCATTGCAGTAGAGTATGGACAAGCGGTAAACGCAGGAGATGTATTATTTACATATAAAAATGATACAATAACTTCTCAAATTGAAGAGTATAATAATCAACTTACTAGTTATAGTAATCAAAAGAATAGATTAGAAAGTAAAAAAAGTAATGCAAATAATGAATTAGCAGAGAAGAAAAATAATCTTTCAACTTTAAAAGCACAACTTGAGAATAATCCACAAGATTTAACATTATCAAACTCTATAGAAGGAGTAAAGTTAGAAATACAAAGTCTTGAAACAGAAGTTAGTACATATGATGATCAATTAAATAC
>JAFADP010000047.1 GCA_023424785.1 Bacillota bacterium | reverse complement strand
AATTTAGGAGGGATCTATGAAGGCAGATAGAAAAAAAGTAGAGCAGTTATTAAAGACAGCAAGAGGACAAATAGAAGGTGTTTTAAAAATGATAGATGAAGATAGATATTGCATAGATATATCTAATCAACTTTTATCACTTAAATCAATAATAGATAAAGCCAATAAAGAGATTATTAGAACACATATGCATCATTGTGTTAAAGAAGCCTTTGAGAGTGGAGAAGAAGAGAAAAAAATAGATGAAATTATTTCTATAATAGATAAACTATCAAAATAACTTCACCTTATTTTATAAAATCATAATAAAAGTTCCAATAGTTATAAATATACCACCTAAAACAGTTTTTAGAGTTAAAGCTTCCTTTAGTATAATAAAAGCTAGTACCATTGTTATAACCACGCTAAATTTATCTATTGGAACTACTTTAGAAGCTTCACCAAGTTGTAATGCCTTGTAGTAGCACAACCAAGATAATCCAGTAGCAATTCCAGAAAGAATTAGAAAAACCCAACTCTTAATATTAATGTTAGCAACTTCATTTTGAACACCTGTAATAAAAACTATACCACATGCCATTATTAAAACAACAGCAGTTCTAATAGCTGTAGCTAAGTTGGAATTTATATTCTCTATACCTATTTTGGCTAAAATTGAAGTGATAGCAGCAAAAAAAGCTGATAATAAAGCAAAAATAATCCACATATTATTTTTCTCCTTATTCAAAAACATTATTTATATCTCCTTAATTATGAATATAATATAATTTTATAGAAAATATATTTAAAAGACAATATATATTGAATATAAAACCTATAAATAAGAAATAACAATAGTATAAGATAATATGAATATTTTCTTAATAAGTATATAATGGGGTTGTTTATATTAATTAATGTGGTATATTTAAACTTAGTTAAATTTTTTAGATTGTAATTTGGAGGATAGTAATGAAGGAATTAATTAAAAAGTTAAGCCATAGTTTTATTATTATAGCTATTGGACTATCACTTATTGTTAATTTTATTGTAGAGATTTTATGTCAAGGTGGAATAAGACAAGCAATAGGATATGCTGTTGGAAGTCCTATTATATTTTTATATAATTCAATGATTATATTTTTAACTTTACAAATAGTATTTCTCTGTAAGAGAAGAATATTTGTAACAAGTATAATAGTTATTATTTGGATAGTTTTGGGGGCAACTAATGGAGTAATTTTATCTCATAGAGTAACTCCACTTACTTATATTGATTTAACAATGGCATCTAATGTTATGACAATAATAAATAAGTACTTAACCAATTTTCAATTAAAATTAATTATAGTAGCAGCTATAATCTTAATTGGTATATTAACAGTAGTATTTATTTATTCACCACAAAAGAAAGAAAAGATATCATATAAAAGAAATATAATAGGTATAGCAATTTATGTTTGCCTATTTATAGCAACTACATATGGAGTATTAAAGTCAGGAATAATATCCACTTATTTTGGTAATATAGCAAATGCTTATTTAGAGTATGGGTTCCCATATAGTTTCTGTAGTACAGCATTAAATACGGGTATTTCTAGACCTATAAATTACTCAGAGGAAACAATTAAATCAATATTTGCTAATGAGAAAAAAGAAGAAAGTAAAAATACAGATGTTAATATAGTTATGCTTCAATTAGAATCATTCTTTGATCCTAGTCGTGTAAAAGGAATAAAATTATCAGAGAATCCAATTCCTACTTTTACTTCTTTAAGAGAGAAATACTCATCAGGATTTTTAGAGGTTCCAGGATATGGAGCTGGTACAGCAAATACAGAATTTGAAGTAATGACTGGTATGTCTCTAGATTATTTTGGAACAGGAGAATATCCATTTAAAACAATACTTAAGAAAGAAACTAGTGAATCTATAGCTTATGATTTAAAGGAATTAGGATATAGTACTCATGCTATTCATAATAATCGTTCTACTTTTTATAGTAGAAATAAGGTATTTCCTAATTTAGGGTTTGATACATTTACTTCTATAGAATTTATGAATGCATATGAAAAGAATGCATTAGATTGGAGTAAAGATAAGTATCTAACAGAAGAAATAATTAAATGTATAGAAAATACAGAAGAAAAAGATTATATTTATACAATATCAGTTCAAGGACATGGTGAATATCCATCTAAAGTTATAGATGATACTCAAACTATTACTATAGAAGGTATTCAAGATGAAGCAGAAAAAAATGCTTTTGAGTATTATGTTAATCAAATTAATCAGATGGATGAATTTGTAAAGAATCTAATTCAAGCATTAGAAGAGACTGGAGAAAAAGTTGTATTAGTAATGTATGGAGATCATCTACCTACATTAAAATTAAACGGAAGTGAAATATCAGATAATGATTTAGAAAATGCTAATAGATATGAAACAGAGTATATAATATGGGATAACATAGGTTTGGATAAGAAAAATGAAAAACTTTTTGCGTATCAACTTTCTGCAGAAGTAACTAATAGATTAGGAATTCACAATGGTACTTTATTAAGATATCATCAAAATTATAAGGATTCTGAAAATTATCAAACCAACTTAAAATTACTTCAATATGATATGTTATATGGAAAGCAATATATATATGGAAGAAAAAATCCATTTGAACCAATAGAAATGAGATATGATGTTGAAGATACAAGTATATCTAAAGTTTATAGTTGGAATGAGGATGTATATATAGCTGGAGATAATTTCACAGAGTATAGTAAGGTATATTTAAATGGAGATAAGTTAAGTACTAAGTTTATAAGTAAATACTTATTAAAAGTAGAAGATGAATCATTAGAAGATGAAGATGAGATAGTAGTTAAACAAATTGGAGCTAATGGAAAAACCGAGTTAAGTGAATGTGAACCATTCATATTTAGAAACATTACATCAGATAAATAACATAATTATAAAAGTAGTTATTAGAAATATAATTCTAATAACTACTTTTATTATAGCTTGTCTTTGTTTTATGTGAAACAAAGACAAGCTTTTAAGAAAATATATAAAAATAAAAGCTATATTATTAGGTAAGGTTACCCAATAATATAGCTTTTATTTTCTTTTATGGTGCCGGTAGCCGGGGTCGAACCGGCACGGTGTCGCCACCGGTGGATTTTGAGTCCACTGCGTCTGCCATTCCGCCACACCGGCATACTAAAGAATTTCATTTCTATATTAACATAACTAATATGATAATTCAATAAAAAAATTTTTTTAAAAATTTGATAAATTTTTTCTCATTATTTCTTGTTAGAAGTTATTATATTGTGTTAGAATAAGGCGTAGGTTAATTTTATCCCATGTGGGACAATTTTTGACCTGGTAGTTGATAGTTTATAAGAACTAATCTAATCTAATAATTAGGGAGGAGTAAAAGAATATGATGTATTCAAAAGAAGTTGAAGAAATGTGCGTAGTTGCTAAAGGCGTAAATCACGGACCAGCACCAATTCCTGAAGAAGGTAAATGGGTACAAGCTAAAGAAGTTAAGGATATTTCTGGTTTAACTCACGGTATCGGTTGGTGTGCACCTCAACAAGGAGGATGTAAGTTAACTTTAAATGTTAAGGATGGAATTATACAAGAAGCATTAGTAGAAACTATAGGATGCTCAGGTATGACTCACTCTGCAGCTATGGCTTCAGAAATATTACCAGGAAAGACTATATTAGAAGCATTAAACACAGACTTAGTTTGTGATGCTATAAATACAGCTATGAGAGAATTATTCTTACAAATAGTATACGGAAGAACTCAAACTGCTTTCTCTGAAGGTGGACTACCTATAGGAGCAGGATTAGAGGATTTAGGAAAGGGTCTAAGAAGCCAAGTTGGTACTATGTACGGAACTTTAGCTAAGGGACCAAGATACTTAGAAATGGCTGAAGGATATGTAACAGATATTGCTGTTGATTCAGATAATGAAATAATAGGATACAAGTTCGTTCACCTTGGAAAGATGATGGAAATGATAGCTAAGGGAATGGATGCTAACGAAGCATTAGAAAAGGCTAAGGGTCAATACGGAAGAGTTGACGATGCTGTTAAATTAATAGATCCAAGACATGAATAATTAGTAAGGTAAGGAGGAATTTAATCATGGCATTATTTGAAAGTTATGAAAGAAGAATAGGACAAATCACTCCAGTATTAGAAAAGTACGGAATGAAGACATTAGAAGATGCTAAGGAAGTTTGTGCTTCAATAGGCATTGATCCATATACAATAACTAAGGAAACTCAACCAATTGCATTTGAAAATGCTGGATGGGCTTACACTTTAGGTGCTGCTATAGCTATAAAGAAGGGATGCAAGAAGGCTGCTGATGCTGCTGAAGCAATCGGAGAAGGTCTACAAGCATTCTGTATACCAGGTTCTGTTGCAGATGATAGAAAGGTTGGATTAGGACACGGAAACTTAGGAGCTATGCTTTTAAGAGAAGAAACTAAGTGTTTCGCATTCTTAGCAGGACACGAATCTTTCGCTGCTGCTGAAGGTGCTATAAAGATAGCTGAAAAAGCTAACAAAGTAAGAAAAGAACCATTAAGAGTTATCTTAAATGGTCTTGGAAAAGATGCTGCTAAGATCATATCAAGAATCAATGGATTCACATATGTTCAAACTGAATTTGACTTCTACACTGGAGAAGTTAAGGTAGTTGCAGAAAAAGCTTACTCTAACGGACCAAGAGCTAAGGTTAGATGCTATGGTGCTAACGATGTTAGAGAAGGTGTTGCTATAATGCACATGGAAGGTGTTGACGTATCAATCACTGGTAACTCAACTAACCCAACAAGATTCCAACATCCAGTTGCTGGAACATACAAGAAAGAATGTCAATTATTAGGTAAGAAGTACTTCTCAGTTGCATCAGGTGGTGGTACTGGTAGAACTCTTCACCCAGATAACATGGCAGCAGGTCCAGCTTCTTACGGTATGACAGATACTATGGGAAGAATGCACTCAGATGCTCAATTCGCTGGTTCTTCATCAGTTCCTGCTCACGTTGAAATGATGGGTCTAATCGGAATGGGTAACAACCCAATGGTTGGAGCTACTGTTGCAGTTGCAGTTGCTATAGAAGAAGGAATGAACAAGTAGTCTATTTTATTATTTAAAATAGATTTGAATAAAGACTATAACACGTCATAAATTTGTGAAAAACAAAATTTAAAAAGACGTGTATAGTCTTTTTTTTATGGGAAATAATTTATTACACATATGCATATATTCTAAAAAATTATATATATGTAAAATAATAACAAAAAAATCTTGAAAGTTAATTATAATGTGTATATAATTTAATTATAATCTAGAATTTAACAAGTGTAAGAGGGGATTGCAGAATGAGTGAACGAATGTTGGTAAAGGAATTAAAGATTAGAAAAAAAGGACTATTTTCAAAAAAGTTTTATATTACTATGAAGAAAGAAAATATGGATTCTTGCATTGAATACATATTAAATTTGAAGAACTATAATGATGAACTTATATTAGTTACTGAAGATGGGTATGTGAAATTTAGAAAAGCTAAGAAATCTAGATTTATTTATAGAAATTCTAATTTATTTATTAATCTCTCAAACGAACTACAATCTGCAATAGAACTGATAAAAAAATATAAAACAACAAATAGATTTATAATACAAGATAGAGCTGAGCTTATTATTAAGTTAATTTAATTTTACAAAAATTTACGTAAAAATATAGACTAGATAATAAGTTTAATATTAATATAATAATATAATAATTTATTTACTTAAGAAATTTAATGGTATAAACGGGGAGATTACGAAATGAACAGAGAAGAACTAAAAAAAAGAGTAGAGTATATGTTATTATCTAAAAATATGTATGATGTAAGACTAGACATATATGTTACGGAAGAGTACGATGATGAATATGAAAATATTATAAATTATAGGCTTCAATACATACAAAATGACTTAGGTTTTGAAATAGTAGGACCAGCTAAGTGTCTTGTTCCTTTTTGGATGGTAGATAATAAAGAAGGAGAAAAACAAGAAATAATTGAAGAATATAAGAAAAATAATAAAGAGTTAACAAGTGAAGAAGTAGAAGAAATATGGTTTGATAGATTAGATGAAAAAATATGTAATAGAATAGAAGAACTTAAAGTATTATTTCAAGGTGTTAGATAATATTGTTTATTGTTAAATTCACTATAATTTTATATTATAGTGAATTTTTTATATATGGATATAATTATTCACAACATATTTTTGGCTTAACAATATAATAAGATAATGAATAAATGACAAGCTACAGTCACATAATAAATATAAATAATTAGTGAAGGGAGCTAAAAAATTATGACAAAAGATAGTCAACCAGACAATAAGAAAAGTCGTATGGAAAAATGCAATTACCAAACGCCAATAACTGATGAAGAAGCAAAAAATCATAATAGAACAGCTAAAAAACATTCTATTAAAAGAGAAGGATTTCAAAGTCAACATATTAATTAGCTAAATAAGATATTTTATTTATATTAAGCACATAACATATTTAAATAGTATGTTGTGTGTTTTTTTATAATAAGAAAAGGAGTTGCCTGGGGGTGCAACTCCTTCCTTTTACTATCTGGGGGGATAGTTTAATATTTTTTTAAGGGGTAATAATATTTTTATGTTTAACTACTTAACAAAAATGATTATAAAGTAGAAATGTGTCAAATTTGTGTCAAAAATTAAAAAAATATTGTAGAAATATATTCCAGCTATTGAGGTTGGATAAAATGTGTGAAATAATAGGTATATAATAGCAATTAAGGAGGATATTATGAATTTTGAAAAAAGGAAAAAAACTGCTTCATTTTTAAAAGAAACTCTTAGTAGCATATTTATTGTAATATTAGTGTCAAGTATTATATTATATTTTTTTAGCATAGCAGTAGTAGATGGACATTCTATGGATCCTACTTTATATGATTCTGAAAAACTATTACTTTTTCAAAAAGCATATTCATTAAATAAAGAACCTGAAAGAGGAGATATTATTGTAATAAAGAAAAAGGTTAAAGATGGAGATTATATAATAAAGAGAGTTATTGGAGAAAGTGGCGATGAATTAAAGATAGAGAATAATGAGATTTACATAAATGGAAAGTTAATTAATGAACCATATATATATGAACCTATGGTTAATAATGAATATATAAATATAACAATACCAGATGGATACGTATTTGTTATGGGGGATAATAGAAATAAAAGTTTAGATAGTAGAAGTTCAGATATTGGATTAGTGAGCATTAATAATGAAATAGTAGGAAAGGCTATTTTTAGTATAAGTGATTTTTCTAAAATTGAGTAATTGATTGAATTTTGAATTTTTGTTATACTAGAAATAATGTTTTTAGATAAATTTGAAGAGAGGTAATGAAATTGAGTAATAAGATAAAACCGTCTATTTTACCAGGATTTATGGAGCTTTTACCAAGAGAGCAATTAATATTTAATGATATAGTAAATAAAGTTACTAAGGTTTATTCTCAAAATGGATTTCTTCCAATGGATACTCCTATTATAGAAAAAGCTTCTGTACTTTTAGCAAAGTCAGCAGGAGAAACAGAAAAACAAGTATATAATTTTAAAAAAGGTGATAAAGAGCTTGCATTAAGATTTGACTTGACAGTTCCTTTTGCAAGATTCGTAGCTCAATATTATAATGATTTAACTTTCCCATTTAAAAGATATCAAATAGGAAAAGTTTATAGAGGAGAAAGAAATCAAAGAGGTAGATATAGAGAGTTCTATCAATGTGATGTAGATGTTGTTGGAAATGGTAAGCTAGATATAAAGAATGATGCATTAGTAGTTTCTACAGTTTATAAAGCATTAAAGAGTATTGGACTAGATAAGTTTAAAATACAAATGAGTAATAGAAAGATACTTAAAGGAATACTTGAAGAGTTAGAAATAGAAAATGATGTTGAAGTAATGATATTAATTGATAAGTATGATAAAATCGGAAAGGAAAAGTTCTGTGAATTATTAGTGGAATTAATAGGGGAAGAAAAGAGTACTTTCATAAATAAAGTAATGGAGATTTCAGGAGATAACACATCTATAATAAGCGAACTTAACTCTTTAGGAATAAGCAATGAATTATTTAATATAGGTGTAGAAGAACTTAATGAAGTTATAAAATATCTACTTTTATTTGGAGTTGATAAGAATTTCTTTAAAATAGATTTAAAAATAATAAGAGGATTAGATTATTATACAGGAACAGTATTTGAAACTCTTATAGAAGGACATGAAGGATTTGGTTCAATTTCATCTGGTGGTAGATATGATAACCTAGCTCAAAACTATACAGATAATGTTTTACCAGGGGTAGGTATGTCTATAGGTATAACAAGATTATTCTTTGTATTAGGAGAAATAGGATTCTTAGATACTTACAAGATAGAAGATAATGAAAAGTATTTAATTGTTCCAATTGGAGAAACAGTTGAATTTTCTATGGAGGTTTTAGCTAAGCTTCAAGAACAAGGTAAATATGCTGAAGTATACTTAGAAAATGATAAAATAAAGAAAAAGATGAACTTTGCTAACAAGTTAAATATAAATAAAGTTATATTAATTGGTGAGGATGAAGCATCATCTAGGGAATTAACAATAAAGAATATGGAAACTGGAGAACAAACAAAAATTAAGTTTGAAGATTTAGCATAATTTTTTATTAAGAATTGCAGATTATTACTTTGCATTGACTTTCATATTGTCAATTGAAGTAATAATCTGTTTTTTTTATATTTTACAGATTGGAGAAATAAGAGTAAAATTATTCTATAAATTATGGCATAAGGAGAAAAAACATGAAGATATCAAATATAAAAGTTGAACTTACAGAAGCTGATATTATTAGTATAATTGAAGAATTTGTACAAGTAGATGGTCTTAAAATACATGAAGCATGTATAGGAAAGAATATAGTTATAAAAGGTTCATATGAAAATAGAATAAAAATAGCATTTCAAGCAGTTGTAGATATAGTAAGCGTTAATAAGAAAGAAATTATTGTTAAGTTGTCTAAGGTGAAAGTGGCCAAGCTAGGTATATTTAGGCTTATAAGAAGCTTTGCATTAAAAAAGGTATTTGAATTAATAAAGCTTAATGGACTATATTCAAATAAGGATAATATAATAATTAACTTAGAGAACTTATTAAAAGATTTTACCTTTGTTGATTTTAATGTTTGTGGTATATATTTAAAGGAACATGCTATACAATTAGAAGTTGAAGATATAAAGGTATCATTAAAGGGAGAATTAATAAAGACAGTAAAAGAAACTAACACTATTGAAGAAAAAGAAGAAATTGGAGAAATAAATAAAATAGAAGATAATTATTCTAAAGGAAGGGAAATACTAAAAGATAAGATGCCAGAAAAAATTACTGGAATATCAGATTATTTATTTATTATACCTGATTTAGTAACTTTAATTTATAGGTTACTTAAGGATAGTAGAGTCCCTATGAAAACAAAGATAGTGGTATCAGTATCCATAACATATATTGCATTTCCTCGTGATTTTATTCCAGATAGTATACCTTTTATAGGGAAAATAGATGATTTAGCTGTAGTATTATTTGCTTTAAATAAAATAGCGAATGATGTACCAACTAAAGTAATACTAGAAAATTGGTCTGGAAAAGATGATTTTATTGAAGTATTAAAGAATGGATTAAGCTATATTAGTGAATTAACTGGTGTTAAAAATGTTGAAAAACTTTATAATATAGCAGAAGAATTAAGTACATTATAAATATAATAAGGAGAAGTATATGGCAAAGTTTTATGCAATAAAAGAAGGTTTTGATAAAGTAAATGAAAAAAAAGTAGAAAATTTAGTGGTAAATACTTGGGATGAATGTTTAAAGTATGTTAAAGGTGTTAAAGGTGCTAAATATAAAAGCTTTAAAACAATGAAAGAAGCTCAAGATTATTTTGATAATTTAGATGGAGGATTTAAAAAGGAGGATAAAAATTATCCAAAAGATTGTCTTCATATATATGTTGATGGAAGTTATAATGCTACTACAGAAGAATATTCTTATGGAGTAGTTGTAGTTGAAAATGATATTGTAATGCACATAGAAAGTGGAATAGGCAAAAGTAATGCATCTAAAAATATAAGGCAGATAGCTGGAGAACTTGAGGGTGCAGTTAAAGGAGCAGAATATGCTATTAGTATAAATAGAGATAAAGCATTAATATTTCATGATTATGTTGGAATAGCATATCATGCTACTGGAGTATGGGCAAGAAAAGAAGAGTCATCTAAAGAGTACTATGAGAAAATGCAGAATATTATGTCTAAGGGTTTAAGTATAAGTTTTGTAAAAGTAGATAGTCATACTGGAGACTTATTTAATGAACTTGTTGATGAAAAGTGTAAGGAGGAATTAGGCATAAGATCTGATAAGGTAGTAGAAAAATGGCTAATAAATAATGAAATAAAAGTCGTATCTAAAGAGGTAAAAGATAAAATAACTTCTATAGCACCAAAAGGAGAAAACAATATAATAATTATATAATAGGTATAGAAAATCATATTAATACACATAATAAATTCAATAAAGTAATTATATTTAAAGAGGTGTATAAATATGGGAAAATGTTCATGTTGTATGCTAACAGGAGTAGCCGTTGGAATGGCCTTAGGAATGATAATACTACCACAGCTAGATAGAAAAACTCAAAGAACTATGAAAAGAGCAGGAAATAGAGTATTGGATATGGCGGAAGATACTTTTTCTGGAATGAGATATATGAGATAAAAAGGTCACTATATTTAGTGACTTTTTTTGTTGTAAATATATAATGAAACAATAATTATTATATAAAAATCAAAAATAAATAACTAAAATTTTCTAGAATTCGTGTATTTTGTTGTTTCAATTACTAAAATTATGTTATAATTAATAAAAATTATTTAAAAAATTTAAGAAAGAAGAGTGAAGTATGGAAATTCTATCATTAGGGGAAAAAATAAAAAGAAAAAGAAAAGAATTAAAGATGACATTAAAAGATTTAGCAAAAGATAGAATTACTCCTGGACAAATAAGTTTAGTAGAGTCTGGAAGATCTAACCCTTCTATGGACTTGTTAGAGTATTTAGCAAATAGTTTACATACTACTGTTGAATATTTAATGGAGTCAGAAGAAAGTCAAGCAGAAAAGATATGTATGTATTATGAACAATTAGCTGAATCATACATAATAAGTAAAGGTTATGATAAGTCTGAAGATTATATAGAAAAGGCACTTAAATATGCTGAAGAATATAATTTGGAGTACAGAAAAGCAAGATGTTTCTTTTTAAGGTCAGAAGTATATATTAATAAAGATGAAGTAGCAGTAGCACAACAATTTTTACTATCTGCTAATGTAATTTTTATTAGACATAATGCATATGAAGAAATAATAAGAAGTTTTCTAAATTTAGCTAAAATAACATTAAAATTAAAAGCTTATCATTCAGCTAATAGTTATTTAAAGCAAGCTGAAAAAGTATATATTGATAATAATATAGGAAACGATTTTCTTCTTGGAGAAATATACTACAATATGTCAAAGGTGTATTATACCATTGAGCAAATAGGGGAATCAAAAAAATATGCTAAGTTAGCAAGAAATAAGTTTGATGAAATACAAAATAAAGAAGAATATGCAAAAGCTCTTATTTCATTATCGGATGAATATAATATAAAAGGGGATTTTGCTAATGCAATTAAGTATTCAACTAAAGCATTAGAAGTATATAAGGAAATGGAAAAATCAAAGAATATAGCTAATATAGAAAATACATTAGGAAAATTATTCTATAATTTCAATGAAATTGATGAAGCCTTTAGGCATTTTAACTTATCAAGAGATATAAGAGTAAGAAATAATGATAATGAAGTAGTAGATACACTTATAAATTTATGTAAAAGTTATATAAAGGTAAAAGATTTATCCATATGTAAAGATATATTAAAAGAAATTCAAATAAGAATAGATAAGAATGATATATCTAAAGTAATTGAGTTTAATTTAATTAAATATAGAGTATTTATAATAGAAGAAAAGTTTGAAGAAGCAGAAGAAATTTTAGTTAGTACGTATAAGATAGCTAAAGAAAATAGTTTATATGAAGAAGCTAGTGATTTAGCAGTTAAAATAGGAAAGTTTTATTTAGATAAAAAAGACGAGTATTTAGCTAAAAAATATTTAGATGAAAGTGTAGAAATCTTTAAAAGTATGGGATTCTTACAAAACTAAAGAAAGTTAGGTGAATTATCATGGAAATATTATCTACAGGTGAAAAAATAAAAAGAGCTAGAATTTATAGAGGAATAACATTAAAAGAACTTTGCGGAACTAAAATTTCAATTTCGAAGATGAGCTGTATTGAGAATGGAAAAGTAAAGGCAGATAAAGATATAATAAAGTATATATCAGATAAAATAGGAGTAGATTTTGAATATTTAGTTCAAGATGTTTATGAACAAATAGTAAAAAATATACAAGATATAAAAAATTACGATGAAAAAAGTAGTTCTCTTGAAAGAGATATAGAATATAACTTAAGCTATGCTAATCATTATGAATACTATGATTTATCTTTTCAATTAGTTCATATATTATTTAACTATTATTTAAAAAATAAGAGTTATGAAAAAATACAATTAATAATTTCTCAGTACTATGATTTATATCAGAAAAATAATAGTGAAGAAAATATTATTACGTATTTTAGAGATATGGCTAAGTATTTATTCCAAAACAATGAATACGTTGAAGCTATAACACACTATAGTAGATTGAGAGAGTTGCTATCTAAACATGGAATAAAAGATAAGGAGTGTTATTCAAATGTAGCTTATGATGAAGCTATTTGTTATATGAAATTATCAAAAGAAAAAGAAGCATATGAATTACTTGCTGAATCTGTTAAATATGCAGAAGAAATTAAGAATATAAAAAATAAAGGTAATATATATCATCAATATTCATTAGTATGCATTATATTAAATAATAACGAAGCAGAAGAGTATATACAAAAAAATTATGAGTGTAAAAAAGATGAACCAATACTTTTAGCATTTGCAAAAGGGGATTATGGTGCAGCTTACTTTAAAGTAGGTAAAATCAATAAGGCAATAAATGAAATTATGGAAGGAATAGATATATTCCCCAAAGAAAATAAAAAGGAATATGTGAAGTTCTTAAATAATTGCATTCAAACATTTTTAGATTATAATCAAGTTAAAAAAGCACATGATTTAATAGATGAAGCTTTAGATATGGCTATTAGTACAGATACTATAGAATTAATTGAAAATGCATACTATCTAAAGGGTATAATATTGCAAAAAGAGGGCAATTACGTAGATTCAGAATTATACATGAATTTATCATTAGATTCACTTCTTAAATATGGTTCCAGGGATCAAAGAAAAAAGAGATATGCAGATATGGGAAATATGTATTATAAGCTAGGTGAAATAAAAGAAGCTTTAAAATATTTTTCATTAGCATTAGAAAAAGAAAATACATTATAAAAAGTAGAGAAAGGTTAATTTTCTCTACTTTTTTTTGCAGGAGAAATAAGTATTAAAATAGCACCATATCCACTAAGTTTAGTTATTATATTGAGGATAGGGCTTTTCTTTGCATACTTAAATTCAACTTTAGGAAAAGAAGCTTTTGATAAAATTTCACGTTCTTCTTTGTTTAATCTATCAGGATTCCCCATAGATAACCAATAATTATATGAGGAGCCTATTTTTTCGTTAATTTCATAGCTAGTAATTCTTGAATCCATGTTTATATTTCTTAAATTAAGAGATACTTTTTTTACTGTAGTTTTGGATATACTAGATTTATTTAGTTGGCAATCTGATGAAAGAATATTATCTATCATATTATTATAATTATAAAGTAATATACAAAACTCATCTTCATTTTTAGTTACTATATATCCATGGTTTTTAGCTATAACAGTTCCATTAAGTTTACTTAAAAGATAATATGCATAATAAGAAGGCTTTCTAATATTCATATCATTTATTATTCCAGGAGCACCAATAAATACCTCATTATTTAATTCAAGCTCTTTTTCAATAACATCAAAAGCTTTAAGAAAACTTAAATCTTCATTAGTAAAGAGTGTTTTATGAATAATATATGGAATCATATAAGATGTATCGTAAATAGGATTAAGATCTCTATTTTGAATAAATTCATCATCTAACACATCTTTTTGTAAATTAAACTTTATAAAATTTTTTAGTTGTATTTTAATATTGTCATTTAATTTTGATGAAATTTGAAATTTAATATCATAAAGATAATCATATTCAATGTCATCAAAATACCTGTAGAAGCTAGTTAAAGCTCTTTTATAGTCATCAATAGAGAATTCTGTGTTATCAAGTACTATTAATGGAATTAGGTATTGATAATTTAAAAATTCTAAAACTGATTTGGTTCTATTCCAATTAAAAAATTCACCATCCTTAAATATTCCCATATCATTATTTAATACATTTTCAATTCTTCCATATTTAAAACTTATTTCTGATTGAAGTTCTTCAAGAATATCCTTGTTATCTTCAATTAATAAATCAAAGGCATCTCCAAGGCTGATTATTTCCTTAAAGTTTGTATTAAATTCTTCTAATGAGTCATTTACATTAACATCAATATTCCATAACTTATTTTCGTAATTAAATCTTTCATACTTATCTAAATAAGAAGATAAGAGTTTAATAGAATCATTTAACGGATATACAGTTATATTTTTTAACTTATTCAATGTTTTATCATCTAATTTATTTTTTCTTCTAAACTGAAGAGGCGTTAAGCCATAATAATTCTTAAAATGTTTATTAAAATAACGTGTATGTGAAAAACCAACCTCTTCAGAAATTTCAGTTAAACTCATATCTGTATCTAGTAATAGTTTTAAGCCTTCTTCAACTCTTGTTAAGTTTAATAAATCAGTAAAATTATATCCTGTAGCATTTTTAAATTCATGAGAAAGATAATCTGGACTTAAAAATTCTTTTTTTGCTATATTTTGAAGTGTAATATTACTGTTATAATTGTTAAAAATATATTTTGAAATTCTATGATATCTATCAAATTGTTCTTGATTATCTTTTAAGTCGCCTTCACCTGAAATTAAGTAATGAAAGTTATTTATCATATGAAATAGAAGTTTAATTACTATAGATTCAATTTCTTCATCATAATCTTCTTGTCTTTGTACAGTTTCACATAATATTTCTGCAAGAAATGTTTTAAATATAGTATATTCTTCACCTTTTTGAGAAATATCATTAGATGTGTTTGTATAAAAGAATATATTATTAATATCTTGATAGTATTTTTCTAAAAATGAAGAATCTATATGAAATATAAGAACTTTATTATCTTCATTAGAATAAATTCTATGGCTTTCATTTACATTTATAATTTGAACTTCGTCTTCAAAAATATCATAACTATCAGTATCTATGGAAATACTAATCATACCCTTTAATACATATAAGATCTCAACGGAGTTATGCCAATGTAAGGGATATTCTTTTATTGAAGCATAAGTTATTTTTACAGGAATATCAGAATTGTAACTTATATGTTCTTTTCGCATAAAACATCTCCTTCTAAAACAATATATTAAATATTATATCATATAAAAGACAAAAAAAAGAAAATTTACTTTGACTTTCTTTGACTTTAGTGCTAATATAAAAGTATAGAAAAAAATTACTTAGGAGGGATACCTATGAACGTAGAAAAAATGACATTAAGAGTTCAACAAGCCTTAAATGATGCTAATGTAACAGCAGTTAAATATAATCATCAACAAATAGAGGTTATTCATATTTTCTCAGCATTAGTAGAACAAGAAGATGGCCTTATCCCTAACATATTTACAAAGATGGGGATTGATGTTAAGGCATTAAAGAATTCCATTAATTATAAATTAAAATCTATGCCTAAAGTTACTGGTAGTGGAGCTGAAGGTGCAGGAGTATATATTACAAGAAAAGTAGAAGAAGTACTAATAAAAGCAGAAGAAATTTCTTCTCAATTTAAGGATTCTTATGTAAGTGTTGAGCATTTAATGCTTGCTATAATAGATGTTGATAATAAGGGTCCAGTAGGAGAAATATTAAGAGATTTCAATGTAGATAAAAATAGATTTATGAAGGTTTTAGGAGAGGTACGTGGAAGTCAAAGAGTTGAGACTCAAGATCCTGAAGGAACTTATGATGCTCTTGCTAAGTATGGTACAAACTTAGTTGATTTAGCTAAAAAGCATAAATTAGATCCTGTTATAGGAAGAGATGAAGAAATAAGAAGAACTGTTAGAATTCTTTCAAGAAGAACAAAAAATAATCCAGTACTAATTGGTGAACCTGGTGTTGGTAAAACTGCTATTATTGAAGGATTAGCAGAAAGAATAGTAAGAGGCGATGTTCCTGAAGGATTAAAAGACAAAATAATCTTTTCATTAGATATGGGTTCATTAATTGCAGGTGCAAAGTATAGGGGTGAATTTGAAGAAAGATTAAAAGCAGTACTTAAGGAAGTTCAAAGTAGTGAAGGAAGAATTATATTATTTATTGATGAAATTCACACTATAGTTGGTGCTGGTAAAACAGATGGTGCAATGGATGCTGGAAACTTAATTAAGCCATTACTTGCTAGAGGAGAACTTCACTGTATAGGTGCAACAACCTTTGATGAATATAGACAATATATCGAGAAGGATAAAGCTCTAGAAAGAAGATTCCAACCAGTAATAGTTGATGAACCAAGTGTAGATGATACAATATCTATTTTGAGAGGTTTAAAAGAAAAATTTGAAATACATCATGGAATAAGAATTCATGATTCAGCTATAGTTGCAGCAGCAAAATTATCAGATAGATATATTCAAGATAGATATTTACCAGATAAAGCAATAGATTTAATTGATGAAGCTGGAGCTATGATAAGATCTGAAATAGATTCTCTTCCAACAGAACTTGATGTTATTAGAAGAAAAGTATTTCAATTAGAAATTGAAAAAGAAGCCCTAGAAAAAGAAAAAGACGAAGGTTCAAAAGAAAGATTAAAAGACTTAGATAAAGAGCTTGCAGAATATAGAGAAAAAAATGATGAAATGACTGCTAAATATGAAAAAGAAAAAGAGCATATTACTGAAATTAAAGATTTAAAAAGTAAGTTAGATGAAGCTAGAGGAGAGCTTGAAAAATACGAAAGGGCTTATGATTATAATAAGGTTGCGGAAATAAGATATTCTCAAATACCTGCAATAGAAGAAGAAATTAAAGAAAAAGAAAATGGTCTTAAAGAAAATTATGAAGGAGCTTTATTAAAAGAAGAAGTTACTGAAGAAGAGGTTTCACAAGTTTTATCAAAATGGACTGGTATACCTGTAACTAATCTTCTTGAAGGTGAAAGAGAAAAATTACTAAGATTAGATGATGAGCTATCAAGAAGAGTAATAGGTCAAGAATCAGCTGTAGAAGCTGTTTCAAGCGCAATTTTAAGAGCTAGAGCAGGTCTTAAAGATGAAAATAAGCCAATAGGATCATTTATATTCCTTGGACCAACAGGTGTTGGAAAAACTGAACTTGCAAAAACTCTAGCAAGAACTATGTTTGATAGTGAAGATGCAATGATAAGAATTGATATGTCTGAATATATGGAGAAACATGCCGTATCTAGATTAGTTGGAGCGCCTCCAGGATATGTAGGTTATGAACAAGGTGGTCAATTAACTGAGGCAGTTAGAAGAAAACCATACAGCGTAATTTTATTTGATGAAATAGAAAAAGCACATGAAGATGTATTTAATATGTTTCTTCAAATATTAGATGATGGTAGATTAACTGATAATAAAGGTAAAACAGTAGACTTTAAAAATACAATTATAATTATGACTTCTAATATAGGGTCTCAATATCTTTTAGGAGAGAATGGAGATACAATAAGTGAAGATGCTAAAAAGAGTGTTATGGACGCACTAAAATCAAAATTCAAACCTGAATTTTTAAACAGAGTAGATGATACAATTATGTTTAAACCTTTATCAGAAGATGGAATAAAGAAGATTATAGATATATTCTTAGGAGAACTAAAAGAAAGATTAAAAGATAGAAATATAAATATAGAAGTAACTGATAATGCAAAAACTATTTTAGCAAGAGAAGGATATGATCCAATATATGGAGCAAGACCATTGAAGAGATATATTCAAAACACATTAGAAAATAATCTTGCAAGAAGAATAATTAAAGGTGATATTCATTATGGTTCTAATGTTGTAATAGATGGAGAAAATGATGAAATAGCTATTATTAGTAAGTAAAAAAGGCACTTAGGTGCCTTTTTTTACTTGTAATATAAATCTCTTATAAGGAGAAAATATATATAAGAAAAAATTTTCTTAAATATATTTTTAAAAGGAGGAGCTTATGGATTATATTACAGCATTTAATAATTATGTAGTAGTAGAACCATCAGGAGATGTAAGAGGTTTTATAGAACTATCAGATGCAAGAAGTTTTATAAGCGCATATAATTTAGATAATATTCTTGAAAATTCTCCAAGAGTAAAAGGATATGAAAGTTATTTTGATATGTATCAAGAAGAAGATCAGGAAGCACTAGGAATAATAACTGGTGTAGATGAGGGTGAATGCAAAATATATGACTTAGAAGATTTTATGGACAAAGTAAGAGAAAGTGGATTCTTTCAAAGTGAAAAAGATGATATAATATCAAGATTGTTGAGTGAAGATATAAATTTAAACATTTATGATTATGGATTAGATAATTTATTAACAGATGTAAAAATGGAGTGGACAGTTTAATAAGGTAACCATTGGTTACCTTATTAAATAACATAAGTAAAAGCTATGGCAATAATGCCATAGCTTTTTTATTTCGTTTTATTATTGATTAGCCATACCTCTTTCGTATTGTTCAACCATTCTTTTTACCATTTCTCCACCAACACTGCCACATTGTTTAGAAGAAAGATCTCCGTTATAGTCTGTGAAAGGAACTCCCATTTCGCTAGCTACTTCATTTTTGAATTTGTTTAATCCATTCTTTGCTTCTGGAACAGCTTTTTGTTGTGTCATAATAAATTCCTCCTTAGTAAATTGACTTATTTGCTAAGCTTAATTTGCTTTGCACTATTATTATGTGTAGCTTTATTTTTTATAAACTATATTATTGGTGGGAATTAAGGAAATATTATCTACGCATTTTATAAACCTTCATTAAGCTAGTAGTTATAGGAATAACTATAACTATAGATACTAAACATTCAGGTATACCATTTGTAAGACCAACCGTAGTTAACATACCAGCAACAGCACTTTCACTTACTTCTTTTAACGAAGCGTATTGTTCAAGAGCTAAAAAATAAGTTAGTCCAAGAACACCAGCAGTATTAGTAATAGTACCAAAAGCTGCTGATAATGCATATGCAAAAGTATCTTTATTAAATTTATTTTTTATAAATCTATATACGTAATAAGATATAATACCAATTAATACTCTTGGTACTATTGCTATTATAGGATTCATAAAAATAGGTGATAATAATGTTGGGGCGGTTATATTTTGGTATATAGAAAATAACCCAAATACAAGACCAACTATAGCACCAACTATAGGACCCTCAATAATTGCACCTATAATTACAGGGATATGCATAATAGTAGCTTTCATAAAAGGTAGAGGTATAAAACCAATACCTGTTAGACCCATAAATATGGAAATACCAGATAGCATTCCTATGATGCTCAATTTTCTTACGTTAATAGCTTTTTTAATTTTTAAGTTTTCCATGTTATAAACCTCCGTTATTATTCCTTTTCGGGATATAATTCGGTAAATATTTTAATTATATAAAAAGGTTCGGTTTCATTTTAGAATACCGACGTTCTTATTCTATCATCATAAAAAAAATTATCAATATTTATTTAATTAAAGTATGAATAAATACACTTTATTAACAGATTTTCGATTATAATGTATAATCTACATATGGAAAAGAATACTAATATAGTTGCTATAATTTATTGAGAAGGAGAAATACTATGAAACTTTTAAACATACAAAAGGAAACTAATAATGAGTATTTAAATTTATATAGACTAGAACTTATTAATAAAGTAGGAAATCATAAAGATTATTATTTAGCAAGTAGAAGAGATAAAGAAGAACTTGCTTGTGTTACAAGAAATCATAATATATGTGATGGGGTTTTAATATTACCTATTACTAAGGAAGATGAAGTTGTTTTAATAAAGCAGTATAGACCTGCTATTGGAGATTTTATTTATGAACTACCAGCTGGATTAATAGATAAGGGTGAAGAAATAGAGGAAGCTGCTAAAAGAGAATTATACGAAGAAACAGGTTTAAGCTGTTTATCTTCAGAATTAATACTTAAACCAAGTTATGTATCTGCAGGATTAACAGATGAAAGTATAGCTGTTGTAAAGATGTTGGTAGAGGGGGAACCTAATACTGATAACTTAGAAGAAGATGAAGAAATAGAGGTTATTAAAATAAAATTTAATGAATTAAAAGACTTTATAAGCAAGAATAATGTGGCTGCTAAAGAAGCGTTAATATTAATGATATTAAGTAAATAGAAAAATAAGTTAAAAAATACATGTTTTTAACACATAAACACTTGTTTTCTTAATAAGAACATGATATTATAATAATTGTAGCTAAAGAGAAATTATTGTAATAATATAAGTAAATTTTGGGGTGGTTTAATGAAATTTCAAAGTACTAGAGGGCTAGAACAAGGGGTAGCTTCAGCAGAAGCAATCTTAAGAGGTATTGCAAAGGATGGAGGGCTATATGTCCCAGAAAGTTTTCCGAATTTATATGATACATTAAAAAACGAAAAAGGATTATCTTATGAAGAGCTAGCGTTTAAGATAATTAAAGAATATTTTGATGATATAGATGAAGCTGAGTTAATGAGTGCTATAAATGATGCATATAATAATCGTTTTGATGTAAAAGTAGAAAATGGTTTTTTAGAGTTATATCATGGACCAACATGTGCATTTAAAGATGCTGCATTATTATTTTTACCTCAAATTATGAGAAGAGCAAGAAAGGCTCTAAATATTAATGATGAAGTAGTTATATTAACTGCAACTTCAGGAGATACAGGAAAAGCTGCATTAGAAGGGTTTAGTAATGTTGATGGATTTAAGGTGGTAGTTTATTATCCAAAGAACGGAGTAAGTGCTATTCAAGAAAGACAAATGGCAACTCAAGAAGGGGATAACGTAAAAGTTTTTGGAATAAACGGTAACTTTGATAATGCTCAAACTGGAGTAAAAGAAATATTTGGAGATGAGGGCTTTAAGGAGGAATTAGCTAAAGAGGGAATAAGATTATCTTCAGCAAATTCTATTAACATAGGAAGATTAATTCCACAAATAGTGTATTATTTCTATGGATATTTTAAGTTAGTAGAGCAAAAGAAAATAAAAGAGGGAGAGGAAATAAATGTAGTTGTACCAACAGGAAACTTTGGTAATATATTAGCTTCTCACTATGCAAAGGAAATGGGACTACCAATACATAAGTTCATTTGCGCATCTAATGAAAATAAGGTATTAACTGATTTCTTCCAAAGTGGAACATATGATAAGAGAAGAGAGCTTGTATTAACAGAATCTCCATCTATGGATATATTAGTTTCATCAAATCTTGAAAGATTATTATTTGAGGCTTGTGGAAGAGATGGAAAAGAAGTTAAAACTCTTATGGAATCTTTAAATAATGGGGGTATTTATAAGGTTTCAGAAAAGGTATATAATTTCATGAACGAATTTTATGGAAATTATGCAACTATAGATGAAGTTTATGCAGAAATAAATAATATGTATAATAAAGAAAATTACTTAATGGATACACATACAGGTGTAGCAAAGGTTGTTTATAATAAATATAAAGAGGAAACAAAGGATGATAGAGCAGTCTTAATAGCATCTACAGCTAGCCCATATAAATTTCCAAGAAGTATATGTAAGGCATTAAATATTGATGTAGATAATTTAGATGACTTTGAGGTTGTTAAAAAGTTAAATGAAGTTACTAAGGTTAAAATTCCTAACAACTTAAAAGACTTAGATAAGAAGAAGGTTCTTCATGATGAAGTTTGGGATAAAGATGAAATGAAGCAAGCCCTATTATCTTATATAAAGTAGGTAATTAGCTATGATAAAGGTAAGAGTACCGGCTACATCAGCTAATATGGGGCCAGGGTTTGATTCTTTAGGAATTGCAGTATCATTATATAATTATTTTGGATTTGAAGAAACTTGTGGGGGCTTAAGTTTTTCAGGATTTCCAGAAGAATTTTGTAATGAAGATAATATAGTATATCAATCAATGAAAAAGTGCTTTGAAAGAGCAAACTACATTCCAAAAGGAATATCTATTAGTATATTAGAACAAAATGTTCCTATAGCAAGAGGGTTAGGAAGTAGCTCTAGTTGTATAGTTGGGGGACTAGTTGGAGCTAATGAAATTATGGGGGGAGTTTTTACAAAGGACGAATTATTTCAAATGGCAGTTGAAATAGAAGGTCATCCAGATAATGTTGCACCAGCAATGTTTGGGGGAATGGTTGTATCTATAATGGATGATGGTTATAGTTATCATGATAAAGTTAATATTAAGGATGGACTTAAGTTTGTTACAATAATACCTGACTTTAAATTATCAACTAAAGAAGCAAGGGGCGTGCTTCCAAAGGAGATTTCTATAAAGGATGGAGTTTATAATGTAGGTAGAGTTGCATTAATGGTGACTGCTTTAACTAATGGAAGTCAAGAACTTTTAAAATTTGCATGTAAAGATGCATTTCATGAAAAATATAGAAGTAAACTTATAAATGGATTTTATGAAGTGAAAGAAGAAGCTTATAATATAGGTGCATTAGCAACTTATTTAAGTGGGGCAGGACCTACAATAATGGCTATAATTTCAGAGAATGAAAGAAATTTTAAAAGTAATATGAAAGACTTTTTAAGTAATAGGCTTTTAAATTGGGAAGTATATGAGCTTTCCATAGATACAGAGGGGGCTTTTGTAATCGAAGGAGATGTATAAATGAGCGGAAACTATTTTCTTATCGATAAGAGAGTTCTACCAGAAGTATATGAAAAAGTGGTAGAGGCAAAAAAGCTACTAAGAGAAGGGAAAGTTAAAGAAGTTACAGAAGCTACTAAAATGGTGGGAATTAGTAGAAGTGTGTACTATAAATATAAAGATTTTATATTTGAATTTTCCGAAAGCCAACATGGTAGAAAAGCAACATTTAGTTTGAAAATAATTGATGGTAAGGGGGTATTATCAAATATTTTAAACTATATTTCATCAAAAGGTGGTAGTATATTAACTATTAATCAAGGTATACCATTAAATGGATATGCATATATAACCTTAACAATAGATATGTCTACACTAGAAGGGGATATAAAGACATTATTACATGATTTATCTGATTTAGATAAAATGGAAAAAGTAGAATTCATAGCAATGGAGTAATAAATTAAGGGGCTTAAATATATAAGAATCAAGAGTGGAACTCTTGATTCTTTTTTTATCCTATTATATGTAAAAAAAGAAATGTAAAGAATAATTTACATAAATATAAAAAATTTAACAAAATGTATATGGTGCATAATGTTAAAAAATGCTAAAATATCCTTGTGGAGAAAGTAATTTGGGGGTGTATGTATTGGTTTATGGCATAGTAGATGTAGGTTCTAATACTATTAGATTATCACTTTATAAATATGAAAATAATAAAATTATATTACTTTTGAATAAAAAGACAATGGCAGGTCTTGCAGGATATGTTAGTAATGGAGAATTATCAAAAGAAGGAATAAAAACAGCATGTAATGTTCTAATGGGATATAAGGAGATTGTAGAAAATTTTAAAGTTGACAATATATTTGTCTTTGCAACGGCATCATTAAGAAATATTAGCAATACAGATGAAGCTGTAACTAGAATTAAAGAAGAAGTAGGATTTAATGTTGATATAGTTTTAGGAGAAGATGAAGCAATATATGATTTTATTGGCGCAACTCAAGCATTAGAAGTAAGTGATGGAATACTTATTGATATTGGAGGAGGAAGTACTGAACTTGTAATGTACGAAGATAAGAAAATAGTAAAGGCTTATAGTATTCCCTTAGGATCTTTAACTATGTATTCAAAGTACGTTAGTGATTTATTTCCAACAGAAGATGAAAGAAAAGCTATAAAAGGAGAAGTGCTATATCATTTAAATAACTTAAATGGAATTGAATCAAGTGAATTTGCTTGTGGGGTAGGAGGCACTATAAGAGCTACTGGAAAACTATTTGCGAATATGTTTAAGAAAAAGAATGGAGATAAAATGTTAATAAATTGTGAAAGTATAAAGAAGTTATTTAAAAAGTTAGATGAATCTGAGAAGAATGTATTAGATAAAATTCTTAAAGTTATTCCAGATAGGGTTCATACGATTATTCCAGGAATGATTATATTAGAAACAATAGTTAAGTATTATGGTATTAAGGAAATACGTGTAAGTCCTTATGGGGTAAGAGAGGGTTACCTATTTAGTAAGGTTTTAGGTTGAGGAGATGAAAGTAATGAAGAAAAGTAATTTAGACATTAGTTATACAAAGAACAGAGAGTTATCTTGGCTTACATTTAATGAAAGGGTTTTAGAAGAATCTAGGGATAAAGAAGTTCCTCTTTATGAAAGATTAAAGTTTGTATCTATATTTACAAGTAACTTAGATGAATTTTTTATGATAAGAGTAGGAAGCTTATATGATATAGCTATATTAGATGAAACTCACTATGATGATAAAAGTAAGATGACGCCACAAGATCAGTTAAAATGTATTTTTAAGACAGTTTCCCCCCTATATGAACAAAGAGATAAGAGCTTTCAAAAGATTGAAGAAGAATTAATAAAATATGATATATATAATACTAATATTAAAATTTTAGATAAGAATGATAAACAATTCTTAGAAGATTGCTTTAAGAATTATGTACTTCCAGTACTATCACCTCAAATAGTAGATAATTTACATCCATTCCCTCATCTACAGAATCTCACATTAAATGTTGTTGCATTAATAAAAAACAATGGAAGAAGTTTCGTAGGAATTGTACCTATACCTAGTTCTGTGCCAAGAGTTATATATTTACCAGGAGAAGGTTTAAGATATGTTTTAATAGAAAAGTTAATTTTGGAATATATAGATATTATTTTTAATATGAATGAAGTTTTAGATAAAACAGTAGTACGTGTAACTAGAAATGCAGACATTAGTGTAGATGATGAGTATCATGATGTAGATGATGATTATAGACACTATATGAAAAGAGTTTTAAAGAAGAGAGGGCGTTTAGCTCCAGTAAGATTAGAGATTTTAGATAAAATAAAACCAGAACTTCAAGATTACTTAGTAAATAGACTTAAAATAAAAAAGGATCAAGTTTTTAAGTCTAAGTGTCCTTTAGATATGTCATATGTATTTAATATATTGGATAAGGTCCCTCTACATATAAAAAGAGAAATTACATATAATGACTTTAAGCCACAAATATCACTTGGAGTGTCTAAAGGAGAAAGTATAATTAGTCAAGTCTTAAGAGAAGACATATTATTATCATATCCTTATGAAAAAATGGATCCTTTTTTACGCCTTATAAAGGAAGCAGCAAGTGATCCAGATGTACTATCTATAAAAATAACTATATATAGATTATCAAGAAAAGCAAAGTTAATAGAATATTTAACAACTGCTGCTGAAAATAATAAAGAAGTAACTGTACTTATGGAGTTAAGAGCTAGATTTGATGAGCAAAATAATATAGATTGGTCTGAGACATTAGAAGAAGCAGGTTGTAATGTTATTTATGGATTTGAAGGATTTAAGGTACATTCTAAAGTATGCTTAATAACAAGAAAAACTGATGATAAGATACAGTATATAGCACAAGTAGGGACAGGAAATTATAATGAAAAAACTGCTAAACTATATACAGATTTAAGCTTAATAACATCAAATGATAATATAGGGGCAGATGTAGCAAATTTCTTTAAAAATATGGCTATAGCAAACTTAGATGGACAATATGAACATTTATTAGTTGCTCCTGTTAGTATGAAGAAGAGAATAATAAAATTTATAGATAAAGAAATAGAAAAAGTTAAGAGTAGTGGCAATGGCAGTATATTATTAAAGATGAACTCATTAACTGATAGAGTACTTATAGATAAGTTAGCAGAAGCATCTCAAGCAGGTGTAAAAGTTAAAATGATAATAAGAGGAATTTGCTGTATTAATCCAGGAATAAAAAATAAGACAGAAAATATAGAAGTTCATAGTATAGTAGGTAAGTTCTTAGAACATTCAAGGGTTTACTGCTTTGGAGAAGGTGATGATATGGTAATGTATATTTCATCCGCTGACTTTATGACTAGAAATATGGATAAAAGAGTAGAAGTAGCTTGTCCTATATATAATAAAGATATAAAGATGCGTATTTTAGATATGCTTAATATTATGCTAAAGGACAATGTTAAGGGAAGAATATTAAGTAGTAATGGTAATTATAAAAAGTTAAGAAATGAAAATTTAGAAAGTATAAATTCTCAAGAGTATTTTATTGATGAAGCTATAAAAAATGCTAGTAAGCAAGTTTCTATAGATGAAATGAATTCTAGTAAAGTAATAGAAGATAAGAAAAGCATTATATTATCTCAAGTTAAGGAAAAGCAAGATGAGTTCTTGAAAATACAAAGAGCTGAATATGAGGATATTATAAAAGAAAAAGAAGAATTATTGAAAATAAAGGAAGATATAAAAAGTGCTACATTAGAGCTTCAAAAAGAGACTAAGAAATTATTAGAGTTACAAAGACAAATGATACTAATGAAACGTCCTATTAATGAAGAGGTAGCAGCAACTATTAATAATATAGATTGTTAAAATAGCTAGTTAGCTTTTGCTAACTAGCTATTTTTTTAATTAGTTTTTGACTTTTTTAAATCTATCTTAGTTACTATATATATAGCAATACAAGCAAATAAGAATCCAGGAACTATTTCATATAATTGGAATATTGCACAATCAGATACTTTCTTTATTAATGGCCATAAAACAGAAGTTGCACCACCAATTATCATACCTGCAGCAGCACTATTTCTAGTCATTTTGTTCCAGAATAAAGATATAAGTATAACAGGTCCAAATGCAGAACCAAAACCAGCCCAAGCATATGAAACTAAGTTTAATACAGAACTATTTGGATTAAATGCAATTATAAGAGCTATTATTGCAACTGCTAAAACTGTTAAACGACTCATTAATATAAGCTCTTTATCTGAAGCATTAGGTCTTATCATACCTTTATAAAAGTCTTCTGATACTGTTGATGCAGCAACAAGTAATTGTGAATCAGCTGTACTCATAATTGAAGCTAAAATAGCTGATAATAATACTCCTGTTAATATTAGAGGTACACAAGTTTGAACTAATGACATAAATATAAGTTCACTATCTCCACCAAAAGAATTTACATCAGTAAATATTGAGTGACCAACAAGACCAACAGCTGTTGCACCAGCTAAAGAAAGAATAACCCATACCATAGCTATAATTCTAGATTTTTTTATTAATTCTGCATCCTTAATAGCCATAAATCTTGCTAATATATGAGGTTGTCCGAAATATCCTAATCCCCAAGCTAAGGAAGATATAATTCCTATAACAATTAAAAGTGTAGAAGATGATGCATCTCCAGTTATAGATAGAGCATTAAATGGATTTAAAAGAGAAGGATCAATATTTGAAACAACTTCACTTATTCCACCACCCTTAATTATTACTGCAATAGGTAGTATAAGTAGTGTAAAGAACATAAGAAGTCCTTGAATAATATCTGTCCAACATACAGCCATAAATCCTCCAAGGAAAGTATATGCTACTACAACTACGGCTCCTATAATAACTGCTACTTCATAAGGAACTCCAAAAACAGTATTAAATAATTTACCACCAGAAACAAATCCTGAAGCAGTGTAAACAACAAAGAATAAAAGAATAAAAATAGATGATGCCTTTCTTAAAATTCTTGAATTATCATTAAATCTGTTCTCAAGATAAGATGGTATAGTAATTGAATTTGAATATTTTTGTGTTGATATACGTAATCTTTGAGCAACTAATTTCCAGTTTAAATATGTACCCATTGCAAGACCAGCAGCCATCCAAACAGATCCAGAAAGACCAGAAGCATATGCAGCACCTGGTAGTCCAAGCAATAGCCATCCACTCATATCAGAAGCCTGAGCACTTATTGATGTTCCCCAACTACCAAGACTTCTTCCCCCTAATACATAGTCTGATAGGTTTTTTGTACGATTATAAAAATACCAGCCTATTCCTAGCATAACTAATAGATATAAACAAAAGGTAATACCTACAACTAGTTTTTCATTCATTAATAACGCCTCCTTATTTATTTATACTATTCTATTTTATTTAAATAATATGTTTATGGCAATAAATATTAATAATATAGCATTAGCTTATTAAAACATAATAAAAATTAATATATTATTATATATTGATTCCAAAAGTAATATATTACATGTTAATATATATTATAACATATTAAATAAATGGAGGATAAAATGAGATATTTTACAACCAGGTTTAAACATTTAAATTTAAGAGAAACAAATATAAATGATACAGAGCTGATTTTTACATTTATAAGGGAAATTGCAGAATATGAGAAAATGACTAATGATGTTATTTGTAATGAAGATATATTAAGAAAAAGTTTATTTGAAGAGAAAAGAGCATATACATTAATTGTGGAACTTAATAATAGACCAATTGGTTATGCTATGTACTTCTTTAACTTTTCTACGTTTATAGGAAGATCAGGATTATATGTAGAGGATATATTTTTAAGAAAAGAACATAGAGGTAAGGGGTATGGAAAAGAGATTTTTAGAATATTAGCTAAAATAGCAAGAGAAAATTCTTGTGAAAGAATGGAGTGGGTATGTCTAAAATGGAATGAATCTTCATTAGAGTTTTATAAGAGCCTAGGAGCAAAACCCTTAGATGAATGGACAACATTAAGATTAACAAAAAAAGAAATAATAAACTTATCAAAATAATACAATTAAAGTAATTTATAGTATTGACATGAAAAACATGGTAGATTAATATTTATATATAGTTCATTAATTTAGTGCGCTAAATTGGTAAAATAATAAAGCGGAATGGGGGCGTAAAAATGTCAAATAAACATTTAATTCCTGAAGGGACAAGGGATTTAATATTAGGAGAATGCTTAATAAAAAAAAATTTACAAAGTAACATAGAGGGAGTGTTAGATAAATGGGGTTATAAGGAAGTTGTAACTCCAACTACAGAATTTTATAAAACTTTTAATTCAGAATTCCAAAGCCTAAAAGAAGAAGAACTGTGTAAGTTCTTTGATAATAAAGGAAGAATATTAGTTTTAAGACCAGATATGACTATTCCCATAGCAAGAGTAGTAGGAACTAAGTTTAAAGATGTTAAACCACCACTAAGATTTAGATATACTGCAAATGTATTTAGAGTAAATGAAAGTCTTGGTGGAAAGAAAAATGAATATACAGATTGTGGTGTAGAGTTAATAGGTTTAAGTGATAAGGAATCAGATTTAGAAATATTAGTTACAGCTTTAGATTCTTTAAAAGTACTTAAAAATAATAATTTTAAACTTGAAATTGGAAATATTAATTTTTTTAATGCTGCTACTTCAGAATTAGATTTATCTGAAGATGAAATTAGTAAGTTAGCAGAACTTATTGATACAAAAAATTTAAAAGCATTAGAAGATTATTTGAATGAACTTAATTTATCAGAAGATTATAAGGAATTCTTTAATAAACTTCCTTGGCTATTTGGTGGAGAAGAAGTGTTATTAGAGGGAAAAAAATATGCTTTTAATGATGAATTAAAAAATATAATTGAATATTTGGAGAACCTTGCATCTTCATTAAAAGAATTAGGATATGGAGATATGCTAACTTTTGATTTAGGGATGGTTCCAGGATTAAATTATTATACAGGAATTATATTTAGGGGATATGTAGAAGGCGTAGGTGTAACAGTATTAAGTGGAGGTAGATATGATAATTTAATATCAAAGTTTGGGCGAGATATACCAGCTGTTGGATTTTCAATAAAGATAGATTCATTATTAGATGTAATTGAGGAAGAGCCTAAAAAAGAAAAGAAATATATTATTTATTATGGCAATGGAAATTCATTAGAAGCTATAAAGAAAGGAAAACTTCTTAGAGATTCAGGTTTTATAGTGGAATTAATACCTAATAATAACTTACAAGGAATTGATGTAAAGGAGGAAGTTTAATGAGTATAAGTATAGCTTTAACAAAAGGAAGATTAGAAACGGAGACTGTAAAATTATTAGACAAAGCTAATTATGGAACAGATGAACTAAAGAATAAAGGGAGAAAGCTTGTTTTTAATGATACAAAGAAAGATATAAAATACTTTTTAGTTAAAGCAGGTGATTCTATAACATATGTTGAACATGGGGTTGCAGATATAGGAGTAGTTGGAAAGGACACTTTATTAGAATCAAATAAGAATTACTATGAAGTATTAGACTTAGGCATTGGAAAATGTAACTTTATAGTTGCTTCGTTACCAGAGAAAGATATTTTTAAAAAGGTTGGACATATAAAGATTGGAACTAAATATCCAACAGTGGCTAGAGAATATTTTAAAAAGAAAAATATAGATGTAGAAATAATAAAAATTGAGGGGTCAGTTGAGCTAGCGCCAATATTAGGATTGTGTGATGCAATTGTAGATATTATGGAGACAGGAACTACATTGAAAGAAAATGGACTTGTTGTTTTTGATACCGTATGTCCAATTAGTGCAAGAGTAATAGTAAATAAGGCTAGTTTCAAACTTAAAAGAAAAGAAATTGGAGAGTTTATAGATAACTTAAAATCAGTGATAGAACAATAGGGGGATAATATGTTAAAGGAATATGATTTAAAGCAAAAAGGTTGGGATGAATTACTTAAAGATTTGAAAGAAAGAGAAGATGAAGTAAGTGGAGATATAACTATTGCAGTTACAAATATATTAGATGACGTTAGAAAAAATGGAGATAAGGCATTACATGAATATACTACCAAGTTTGATAAGGTAGTTTTAGATAATTTAGAAGTTTCTGAAGAAGAAATAGAAGAATGTTTTAAGAAAATAGATAAAGAAGTTATAGAAAATTTAAAAGAGGCTAAGGAAAATATAGAGTATTATCATAATGCTCAAAAGAGTAGAGGGTTCATTTTAAATAAAGATAATGGTACATACTTAGGACAAAGAGTAGTACCTTTAGATTCTGTTGGAGTTTATGTTCCAGGGGGTACAGCAGCTTATCCTTCTTCAGTTCTTATGAATGTTATTCCAGCAAAAGTTGCTGGTGTTAAAGATATTATTATGGTAACTCCTCCAGGAAAGGATGGTGGAATAAATCCTATTATAGGAGTTGCAGCTAAAATTGCTGGTGTTACAAAGATTTTCAAAGTTGGAGGAGCACAAGCTATTGGAGCTTTAGCTTATGGAACAGAAAGTATACCTCAAGTTGATAAAATTGTTGGACCAGGAAATATATTTGTTGCAATAGCTAAGAAATTAGTTTTTGGTAGAGTTGATATAGATATGATAGCTGGACCAAGTGAAATTCTTGTAATTGCTGATGAAAATGCAAATCCAGAATATGTAGCAGCAGATTTAATGTCTCAAGCAGAACATGATAGACTAGCATCATCAATATTAGTAACAACATCTAAAAAGTTATATGAAGATACTGTTAAGGAATTAAAAAAGCAAGTTGAATTTCTAGAAAGAAAAGATATAATAAAAGATTCTTTAAATAACTATGGAAAAGTTATTATTTGTGAAAGTATAGATGAATGTATTGAGGTTTCTAATAAAGTAGCTCCAGAGCACTTGGAGTTAATGGTTGAAAATTCTATGGAGTACTTAGGGAAAGTTAGACATGCTGGATCAGTATTCTTAGGATATAATACTCCAGAACCAATAGGAGATTATTTTGGAGGAACAAATCACGTATTACCTACTAACGGAACTGCTAGATTTTTCTCTGCGTTATCAGTTGATAATTTTATAAAAAAATCTTCATTCTTATATTATTCTAAAGAGGCTATACAAAAAGATGGACAAAAAATAATTAATATAGCTAATGAAGAAGGATTAACAGCACATGCGAATTCTGTAAGGGTTAGATTAAAATAGGGGGTATTTATATGAGTAGAATATCAACTTTAGAAAGAAATACAAAAGAAACAAAAATAAAGTTAACAATAAACCTTGATGGAGAGGGTAAAACCAATATAGATACAGGTGTAGGATTTTTTGATCATATGCTTAATTTAATGGCATTTCATGGTGGTATTGATTTAGAAATTAAAGCTAATGGAGATTTAGAGGTATGCGATCATCATATGGTAGAAGACACAGGAATACTTCTTGGAAAGGCATTTTTAGAGGCGCTTGGAGATAAGAAAGGTATAAATAGATATGGAACATTTTTCTTACCTATGGATGAAACATTAGTGCAGGTATCATTAGATATAAGTGGTAGAAGCTTCTTAGTTTTTGATGCAGAATTTAAAAGAGATACTGTAGGTACTTTTTCTACAGAAATGACTGAAGAATTTTTTAGGGCCTTTGCTTTTAATTCTGGAATAACATTACATGCAAAGGTATTATACGGATCAAATGATCATCATAAAATAGAAGCACTATTTAAGGCATTAGGAAGAGCATTAAGAGAAGCTAAAAATATTAATGAAAATGATATGAGATTACCTTCTACAAAAGGTATGTTATAGGAGAAAGTGCTATGGTAGTTATAATTGATTATGGAATGGGTAATTTAAAAAGCGTTTATAATGCTTTAAATAAAATTAATTGTGAATGTAAAATTTCATCTAACATTGAAGATATAAGAAAAGCTGATGGATTAATATTACCTGGAGTTGGAGCTTTTAAAGATTGTATGGATAATTTAAATAAAGCTAACCTTCCAGAAGTTATAAGGGAAGAAGTGGCTAAAGGAAAGCCTTTACTTGGTATATGTCTTGGAATGCAAGTACTATTTGAAAAGGGATTTGAAGGGGAAGAGTGTGAAGGTCTAGGATTATTACTAGGTGAAGTAAGACTTATGGAAGATCCTAATGTTAAGATTCCTCATATTGGATGGAATAATCTTGAGAAAAATAGAGAAGATGAATTATTAGATGGGTTAAATGAAAATTGCTTTGTATATTATGTTCATTCATATAGAGTTACTTCATATAGAGATGAAGATTTAATTGGATTTTCTACTTATGGCTCTTTAAAAATACCTGGTCTTGTAAGAAAAGATAATGTTATAGGGGCACAATTTCATCCAGAAAAGAGTGGAGAAATTGGATTAACTATTTTAAGAAATTTTAAGGAGTTGGTTAAGTAATGATAATCTTACCTGCAATAGATATAATAGATGGAAAACCAGTTAGACTTTATCAAGGAGACTATAATAAAAAAGAAGTTGTTGCTGAGGATATATTAGAAACTGCAAAATCATTTCAAGATGCTGGAGCAGAATATATTCACTTAGTAGATTTGGATGGAGCTAAGAGTGGTAAGTTAATTAATAAAGAAGTTATAGTAAAAGTAGCTCAAGTTTTAGATATTCCAGTTGAAATTGGTGGAGGAATAAGAAGTTTTGAAACTATTAAATATTATATAGATAATGGAATTTCAAGAGTAATTTTAGGAACTAGTGCTATGGAAGATGAAGAACTATTAATTAAAGCAGTAGAAGCTTTTGGACATAAAATAGCAGTAGGTATTGATTGTAAAGATGGATATGCATATGGAAGAGGATGGCTTGAAGGAAGCTCTCTTTATTACATAGATTTTGCTAAGAAATTAGAAAAATTAGGTGTAAAAAATGTAATAGTAACAGATATAAGTAAAGATGGAACTTTAGAAGGACCAAATGTAGAAATGCTTAAAAAATTAAGTGAAGAAGTTAATATGGATATTACAGCATCAGGGGGAATTAGAGATATTCAAAATATAAAAGATTTAAATGATTTGGGCCTTTATGGAGCAATAACAGGAAAGGCTATATATGCCAATACTCTTTCTTTAGAGGAGGCAATAAAGCTAACAAAGGGGGAAAAGTAAATGCATACAAAAAGAATTATTCCTTGTCTTGATGTTAGAGAAGGTAAAGTAGTTAAAGGAATTAACTTTGTTGGAATAAAAGAAGTTGGAGACCCAGTAGATCTTGCAGAACAATATTATAAACAAGGCGCTGATGAACTTGTATTCTTAGATATTACTGCAACTCATGAAGGTAGAGGAATAATGGAAAAAGTAGTTGAAAAAGTAGCAGAAAAAATATTTATTCCTTTTACTGTTGGTGGTGGACTTAGAAGTATTGATGATATAAAAAGAATTTTAAGAGCTGGTGCAGATAAAATAAGTTTAAATTCGGCAGCTGTTAGAGATAAGTTATTAATTCAACAAGGGGCATATACATTTGGAAATCAATGCATTGTACTTGCTGTAGATGCAAAAAAAAGAAAAGATAATTCAGGGTGGAATGTTGTTATAAATGGTGGAAGAATAGATACAGGAATGGATGCTTTAAAATGGATTGAAGAAGCTGTAAGCCTTGGTGCAGGAGAAATTCTTCTAACATCAATGGATACTGATGGAACAAAGTCAGGCTTCGATATAGAACTTACAAAAGCAGTGTCTAATATTACAAATGTTCCAGTAATAGCATCAGGTGGTTGCGGTTCATTAGAACATTTTTATGAAGTGTTTGAAAAAGAAGCTGCAGATGCAGCACTTGCAGCTTCATTATTTCACTATGGGGAACTTACTGTGAACGAAGTTAAAAATTATCTTAATGATAGAAGCATTCCAGTAAGATTATAGGAGAGAATTTATGAACAAAGAAGAAATATTAAAAAAAGTAAATGCAATAGATTTTGATAAGTGTGGTGGATTAATACCAGCTATTGCACAAGATTATAAAACAAAAGAAGTTTTAATGCTTGCGTATATGAATAAAGAAAGTTTAGTTAAGACTTTAGAAGGAGATACCGCTTGGTATTATAGTAGAAGTAGAAAAGAATTATGGAACAAGGGTGCTACATCTGGACATTTACAGTATGTAAAGGAAATAAAGGTAGACTGTGATAATGATACTATTTTATTATTAGTAGACCAAGTAGGAGCAGCTTGCCATACTGGAAATAGAACTTGTTTTTATAGAGATTTATAGAGGTGAATAATTATGGATGCAATAAGAGAAGAATTTAATACTATTTTAAAAAGAAAAGATTGTGGAGAAGAAGGTTCATATACAAACTACCTTTTTAATAAAGGAACTGAAAAAATATTAAAAAAGGTAGGAGAAGAAGCTACAGAGGTTGTAATAGCAAGTCTTGGTGATAATAAGGAAGAACTTGTAGGAGAAATATGTGATTTAACATATCATGTGTTAGTATTAATGGCACAAAAAGGTGTATCATTAGAAGATATAGAGTCAGAGCTTAAGAAGAGAAGAGAAAAATCTAATAATTTTAAAGGTGAAAGAAAAGCTATAGAAAAGCTATAGAATTTATCCTAAAAGTTTGTAGAGGGAGAGAGTCTCTCTCTTTTTTTTATTAAGATTTTTTTAAAACTTAACAAATTATTAAATTATATTAATTTATAAAGCAATAAAAATAAATTTAATGTATAATTATAATACTAAATTTTAAAAACATGTATAAGGAGAATAAAAAAATGAAAGAATTATTTAAGATAAAAGATTTAGTATTTTATGAGGAAGATTATCAAGATGATATAGAAGAAAATAGAGATATAATACCTATAATTCAAGACTTTTCAGATGTATTATCATATGAAAAAATAGAATGTACAGATATAAATGATTGCTGCTTTAAAGGAAAAAGTAATTACTTTACAGAAATTTGGGGTTATGTAAATAAAGATGATGAGTTCATAACTAAAGAAGAGGTAGATAAGTATAATTTTATTAATAAAGATGAATTAGAGTTATTTGTTATAAGAATATATAAGTGTTGTGATTGTGGAAAATGGATAATTGATATTTTAGAAGGGTAAAAAAATTTCATTTATGTTTAAGTAAAAGGAGCAAAACATTAATGACAAAAAATAAGATTGATAAGGTATTATTTAAAATCAAAGAATTATATTTATTTAGAATACTAAAGAAAAGATGGAAGATAGCTAGTGTATGTGTCTTAATTTTCTTTTTATTTTTAGGATATTTTTTAGGGAGAATTAATACATCAAGAGAATATGTTTTAGCTCAGCTAGAAATGTCATTAAAGAATAGTGATGCTTCAAAATTAAATAATATTGTTAAAATAAATGAAAAGAAAGTTAGTGAAAAGAGTTTACAACCGTTAGTAAAGTATTATAAAGATAATAGATACAAAATTGACAACTTAATAAATAGATTAAAAAGTACATCACAAGAAGGTTATTTAAAGGTAGAATCTAAGAAATATTTATTTTGGGACATATATTATATAGAAATTGATACTTGCGATTTAACAATAAATAGTAATTATGAAAATGCTGAATTTACAGTAGGGAATATAGGTTCTATAAAGTCTGGAGAAACTATTTCTAATGTAATACCAGGAAGCTATAGTATACATGGATTATTAGAAAATAAGTATGGAGATATTACTACAGAAAAAAACATAGTAGTAAGTGATAATAGTGTTATTAAGTTAGATTTTCCAGCACAGAATATAAATATAACATCGGATTTTGAAGATGCTGATATATATATTAATGATGAATATACAAATATTAAAGTTAAAGATGCAAATAATATAGGTCCTTTTCCTATTGATGGTAGTGTAAAGATCCATATAGAAAGAGATTTTCCATGGGGACGTATTAAGGGGGAAGATGTTTCTATAACGGATAATCCTAATATAGTTTTAAGTATAAGTATGGAGAATGATACCTTAAAGGAAAATATTAATGTACTTATTGATGAATTTTATGATAGTGTTTTTAAAGCATTAAATGATGGAGATAAAAACTTAATAAAGAGATCAAATAATGAGACTAAAGATAAGATATATGAATCAATAAAAACTAATTATTTTATATTAAAAAATAAGTATGAAAATATAAAAATAGATACAGATTTTCAAAATACACAATATTATTATAAAGACGGCGTATATAAAGCAACGGTAGTTGTTAATGTAGATTATACTGTTAGCAAAAAAATTTTAGGGATTAATAAAAAAGAATACTCAAAGAGCTTTTTTACTAATATTATATTTTCTAATGACAAATGGATGGTTGAAGATGTAAATAATTTTAGTATTTAAAAATAGGAGGAGTAACATTGAAAGATGTAGAATTAGATTTATTAAAAGATTCACCAGACTATGAGGATTATACTGAAAATATTGCACAACCTAAAAAAGGCAAATGTTGTGGAAAAGGTTGTAGCAAATGTTCAGGATGTGGTAATATAAAGAGTGGAATAGAAATTAAGAAAGCATAGGTTCTAGAGGAGGTAATTAACTTGGCAAAACCAAGCATATTTAGTAGGGATTACGAAAGAAAGATGAAAAAAAGAAGAAGAAGAGTAATCTTTTTAATTGTTGTAATATGTGTAGTTATATTAACAGTAACAATTAAGACGGTAGTTCCTAATATAGATTTTAGCAATATGAGAGCGAAGCTTCAAGAATGGGTTGATAGTGGAAGAAGTGAAGAAGATATTAAAGATGAGCCTATTAAAGATGAGCCTATTATAGATGAAGAAGAAAGCAATACTCAACAAAAAGAGGAAGATATAGTAGTTGAGCCGGAAAATCAATATATAGATTTAGTTGTAAGTGAAGATACTTCACTAAAGGCTACTTATATAGAGGAAGATGGTGTGAAGAAATTCACAGAAGTTGAAAATAAAGAAGGATATAGCTATGATATTAGCCCTACTGCAAATAGAGTAATAATTACCACTCCTAATCAAGATTTAAAATTGTTTAATATTGATGGAACTAATAAGGTTATTACTAAAGAAGTTCATGTGGATACTAGAGGTGCCGCATACTTAAAGTATCAAGTTTTAGAGCAAATGCCTAATTTCATATGGAATACTCAAGTGAAATTTATAAATGATGAAACTATTATATATATTAGTGAAATGCCTTATTTTGGTCAAAATTTAGTTGATAAATATTTATGGATAAAAAATGTAGATACATTTACCAATCCAGAATATCCAAATGATGTAATGATAACTAGTATTGTTGGTAATAATATTACAATAGGTTCTGTTCAAAGTGATAAAGGAATTGAAGTTAACGTAGATGGTGTTATATATTATATTAATGCTAATGGAGAAATAGTATTTTAAAATAATAAATTATATTAAAAAATTTGATAATAATTAGTAATATATGATATAATATCTTAGTCTATCGATAAGAAGTTAATAACTATTTTAGGAGGAATATAAGAAGATGGAAGCTAAAATGGAAAAAATAGAAACAAATGTTGTTAAGTTAGAAATTAGAGTAGAGGCAGAAAAATTTACTGCTGCATTAAAGAGAGCTTATGATAAGAATAAGAGCCATTATAATGTTCAAGGATTCAGAAAAGGAAAAGTTCCAATGTCAGTAGTAAAGAAATTCTATGGAATAGAAGTATTCTACGATGATGCTGTAAACTTTGTAATAGATGAAACTTATCCTGCAGCTTTAGCTGAAAATAACATTAAGCCAGTAGATTATCCAAAGGTTGAAATTGTTGAAGTTGGAGAAGGGAAGGACTTAGTTTATACTGCTGAAGTTACTACATATCCAGAAGTTGAACTTGGAACATATAAAGGACTTGAAGTATCAAAGCCAGTATATGAAGTAAATGACGAAGAAGTAGAAAAAGAATTACAAGCAACTCAAGAAAAGAACGCTAGAGTAGTAGTTAAAGAAGAAGGAAATGTAGAAGATAAGAACATAGCAGTTATAGACTTCAAAGGATTTATAGATGGAGTTGCATTTGAAGGCGGAGAAGGAACTGATTATGCATTAGAAATAGGATCAGGTTCATTCATAGACAACTTTGAAGAACAATTAGTAGGAGCTTCAGTAGGAGAAGAAAGAGAAGTTAAAGTTACTTTCCCTGAAAACTATGGAAGAGAAGAATTAAATGGTAAAGAAGCTACTTTCAAAGTAACTGTAAAAGAAATAAAAGTTAAAGAATTTCCAGAATTAGATGATGAATTTGCTAAAGAAGTTTCTGAATTTGAAACTTTAGCTGAATACAAAGAAGATTTAAAGAAGAAGCTTCAAGAAAGAGAAGACCAAAAAGCTGAACACGAATTTGAAGAAGCTTTAATCACAGCAGTTATAGAAAATACAAAGCTTGAATTACCTCAAGTTATGATAGAAAAAGAAATAGATGCAATGGTTAAAGATCTTGAAAATAGATTAAAATACCAAGGATTAACTTTAGAACAATACATGGAATTCACTGGAAACACAAATGAAAAAATGAGAGATTTCATGAAAGAAAACGCTGAAAGAAAAGTTAAGGCTGATATAATAATAGATGCTATAGCTAAGGCTGAAGATATTAAGGCAACAGAAGAAGAAGTTAAAGAAAAAGCTTTAGAAATTGCAAAAATGTACTCTGCTGGAGAAACTGAAAAAATGGCAGAAATGTTAATGCAAGCTCAAAGACCAATGATAGAAAATGATATAGTTGTTGTTAAAACATTAAACTTATTAAAAGAAAGTACAAAATAATAAATAATAATAAAATTCTCAGAAATAATTGCCAGATTTTATCTGGCAATTATTTCACTATAATGAATATTGCAATATCTAGCAAAATGAAATATAATGATATAATGACAGGAAAAAAATTACAAAGATAGTCATTTAGTATAGGAGGGATAGTTATGGCATTAGTTCCTACAGTTATAGAACAAACTGGTAGAGGAGAAAGAGCTTACGATATATTTTCTAGATTATTAAAAGATAGAATAATAATGTTAAATGGTGAAGTAAATGATGATTCTGCAAGTCTTATAGTTGCACAATTATTATTTTTAGAAAGTGAAGACCCAGATAAAGATATATATTTATATATAAATAGTCCTGGAGGATCAGTAACAGCTGGTATGGCTATTTATGATACAATGAATTATATAAAACCAGATGTATCAACTATATGTATGGGATTAGCTGCATCAATGGGAGCTTTTTTATTATCTAGTGGAGCAAAAGGAAAAAGAATAGCACTTCCTAATGCAGAGGTTATGATTCATCAACCATTAGGTGGTTTCCAAGGGCAAGCAACTGATATAGATATACATGCAAGATGGATACTATCTACTAAGGAAAGACTTAACAAGATTTTAAGTGAAAACACAGGAAAATCTTATGAGCAAATCTGTGCGGATACAGAAAGAGATAACTTTATGCATGCAGAAGAAGCTATGGAATATGGATTAGTTGATAAAGTTATAAGTAAAAATGAAATTGGTGATAATAAGTAGTATAATAGGTATATAGTATTAATTAAAAAAGAGGTGAGTATATGGCTAAGTTTGATGATAAGAAACAACTAAAGTGTTCATTTTGTGGTAAGAATCAAGATCAAGTTAGAAGATTAATAGCTGGGCCAGGAGTATATATATGTGATGAATGTATTGAATTATGCTCTGATATTATAGCAGATGAATTTGAAGAAACAATAGAATTAGATACAAAAGCATTACCAAAGCCTAGAGAAATAAAATCTTATTTAGATTCTTATGTTATAGGGCAAGAAAGAGCAAAAAGATCTTTATCAGTTGCTGTTTATAATCATTATAAAAGAATAAATAGTAACAGTGATAATGATGATATAGAACTACAAAAAAGTAATATACTTCTACTTGGACCAACTGGTTCAGGTAAAACATTTTTAGCTCAAACACTAGCGAAGTTTTTAAATGTTCCATTTGCAATAGCAGATGCTACAACATTAACAGAAGCAGGGTATGTTGGAGAAGATGTTGAAAACATACTTTTAAGATTAATTCAGAATGCTGACTATGATGTAGAAAAGGCTGAAAAAGGTATAATATATATTGATGAAATAGATAAAATTGCAAGAAAATCTGAAAATCCATCAATAACAAGAGATGTATCTGGAGAAGGTGTTCAACAAGCATTACTTAAAATACTTGAAGGAACAGTTGCATCTGTACCACCTCAAGGTGGAAGAAAGCATCCGCATCAAGAATTTATACAAATAAATACAGCTAACATATTATTTATTTGTGGTGGAGCATTTGATGGTATTGACAAAATTATAGAAAAGAGAACAAGAAAGAGTTCTATAGGTTTTGGAGCAGATATACAATCAAAAGAAGAGAAAGATGTAGGAAGCTTATTTAGGGAAATAATACCAGGGGACTTATTAAAGTTTGGATTAATTCCTGAGTTTGTAGGAAGATTACCTATAGTTGTAACATTAGATTCTTTAGATAAAGAGGCACTTGTTAATATTTTAAGTGAGCCTAAGAATGCATTAGTTAAGCAATATGTTAAATTATTCAACTTAGATAATGTTGAATTAGAGTTTACTAAAGAAGCTTTAGAAGCAATAGCAACTAAGGCAATTGAAAGAAAGACTGGTGCTAGAGGTCTTAGATCAATTATTGAAGAGGTTATGACTGATATAATGTTTGATATTCCATCAGATGAAAGAATTTCAAAAGTAGTAATAACAGATAAAACAATACAAAATGGAGATAAACCAGAAATTGAAATGGTTCCAGAAGGAGAAAAAAGACCTCAATTAAAATTATCTAAAAATAAGAATAAAAAGACTGTAGAAACAGCATAAGAAGGTGGCTATAAAGCCACCTTTTTTATTTTATGTATAATAAGTAAAATATTAGTCAATAATTTAGAAGAATAAAAAGTTATGGAGGAATTGTAACAGTTGATAAAACATTAGATAAAAATTACAAAGTTTGGAATAATAGTTTTAGGAGGTGAGACTTTTGAAATATTATTCAATAGGAGAATTTGCTAAAGCTATTGGAAAAACTACAAAAACTCTAAGAAATTGGGATAAAAATGGGAAGTTAAAACCAGTTAGAGTTGAAGATACTGGATATAGGTATTA
>JAFADP010000025.1 GCA_023424785.1 Bacillota bacterium | reverse complement strand
TTTAACATTATTAGTAATGTACTCTGTTAATTCTTTAATTTCCTCTTCTGTAGGAACTTCACTTAAAAAATCTGCTTTTTCTACTAACATAGCTTTTTGAGGTCTTGCACCAATTACTATATTCCATTTACCATCATTCTTAGAAACAGCTACTGCAAGAGTTGGAATATCTGTTGCACTATTTCGTTGAGTTAAATATGATGCTTTTCTATTATCTTTCTTTATAATTATTCTTACTAAAATATCATTGTCATATGGCATATCTTTATATTGTGATAATGGAATTATTCCACCTTTATATAACTCTACATATGTATCTAATGCTAATAAGGATGTTAAGATATCTGAAAATCCAAAACGTGAATATATACTTCCTCCTATAGTTGCGCAATTTCTAAACTGAACTCCTACAATGTGAACTAATGATTTAGAAATTATTCCGTCAAAATAATAATTTAATGCTTTATGAACTTCTAATTGTCTTAATGTACACATACATCCAATTTTGAAGCATTCTTCATCTTCTTCTATTTTATCTAATCCTAACTTTGATAAATCAATTGCTGTTTGGATGTTTCTTTCACTCATTTTTAACCAAGCTATTCCACCTAAAATGGTGTTGCTCTTTTTTTGATTTAGCTCATAAGCTTCTTCTAAACTATTTACTACTGCATAATTCCTTATTGTAAACATTATATCCTCCAAATTTTATTCTTATCATAATAAAGACCATTGCTATAAACTAATTTATAACAATGGTTATTAATAAATATATCTATATTTTATATATTTTCTTGTATTTTTTCATTATAACTTTTAGGTAATACTAAATTTAATACTGTTGCTATTACAAATGTCATTATTATACCATTTTGAGCAAATATTTGACTTACCCAGTTAGGTAATTGAGCTAAAGATTCTGGAACATTACCAATTCCTACACCAATACCTATAGCTAATGCAACTATTAATCCATTTCTTCCATCTAGCCCTTCTTTCATTAATGATTGTAATCCACTAACAAAGATCATAGCAAACATTATTACAGCAGCTCCACCAAGAACTGATTGAGGCATTACTGATAATAATGCACTTAATTTAGGGAAGAAACCTGCTAAAATTAAGAATACAGCACCTGTCATAATAACAAATCTATTAACTACCTTTGTAACTGCAACTAATCCAACATTTTGACTAAATGATGTATTTGGTGCAATACCAAATATTGCTGCTATAAAGCTTGAAACACCATCTGCAATAACTCCTCCAGATAATTCTTTATCTGTTGCTTCTCTTCCTAATCCACCTATAGCTATTGCTGATATATCTCCAATTGTTTCTACTGTAGTTGCAATATACATTATTGACATAGATATAATAGCTTCTAATTTAAATTCAAATCCCATAACAAATGGCTTAGGTAAACTTATCCAAGCTGCTTCCTTAACTGCTGTAAAATCTACCATCCCCATTATTACAGATACTATGTATCCTACTACAATACCTATTAATATAGATGATGTTTTTACAAATCCCTTTGCAAAATTTTGTAGTATTATAATAACTAAAATAACAATTGTTCCTACTAATAAATGTTTTGTTGAACCAAAATCCGGAGCACCAGCTCCACCTGCATAATACTTAATTCCTACTGGTAATAATGAAAGTCCTATTGAAATTACTACTAAACTAGTAACTATTGGTGGAAATAACTTTCTTAATGGTTTAATAAAAAATCCTAATACTATTTCTAAAAGTGCACCTATTAATGAAGCTCCCATTATAGCTGCATATCCATAACTTGCTCCTATAGCTTTTTCTGTTCCTATAAATCCTGAGCTTGTCCCCATAACTACAGGTAGACCACTTCCCACTTTAAAAAATGGATATAATTGAATTAAAGTTGCAACTCCTGCTATAAACATAGAGTTTTGAATTAATATTGACTTAGTGTCTAGAGGAATATCTAATAATCCACATACTATAATTAATGGTGAAACATTTCCCAAAAACATTGCTAATACGTGTTGTATTCCTAGTGGAATAGCCTCCCTTAAAGCTACTCTTCCTTCTAATTCATAAATGTTTCCTTTTTTCATGGCTCCCCCCATACTTAAATACGAATATTTTCTGCCTCTTTTAACTTATTATACGTTTTTCTTCGGAGCTATTGTATCATACTTTTTTTAATTTGAATAGAAAAATATTAAAAACTTTTATATTTTTTATTTTTATCTTTATTTATTTCGTCTTTTTAACTTATAATTTGTATTAATAATGAATTTTTACTTTAGGAGTTATACTTATGAAAGAAAATATTAAACTAACAGAATTAACAAAAACCTCTGGTTGTGCAGCTAAAATTGGCCCTTCTATACTTAATGAAGTTTTAAATAACTTACCTAAAATTCCTAATGATAAACTTATTGTAGGCTTTGACACTAGTGATGATGCTTGTGTATATAAAATAAACGAATCTACTGCTATAATTCAAACTTTAGATTTTTTTCCACCTATGGTTGATGATCCATATACATTTGGACAAATTGCAGCAGCAAATGCATTAAGTGATGTTTATGCTATGGGAGGTAATCCAACTTTAGCTATGAATTTACTTTGTTTTCCTTCTTGCTTAGATCCAAATATTATGCATGAAATATTAGGCGGTGGATATAATAAAGTAATTGAAGCTGGTGCAACTATTGCTGGAGGTCATACTATTGCTGATTCTACTCCTAAATATGGACTTTCTGTTACAGGCTTTGCTCATCCAAATAATATTCTAACTAATAGTAATGCTAAATTAGGAGATGTTCTTGTTATTACCAAGCCAATTGGTATAGGCATAATGAATACAGCATGTAAAGCAGGACTTCTTTCAGAAAACAAAATAAAAGAAGTTTCAAGTATTATGACTACTCTAAATAAGAATGCTAAAGAAATGATTGATGGTCTTACTGTAAATTCATGTACTGATATAACTGGATTTAGTTTAATAGGACATAGCTATGAAATGGCTAATGGTAGTAATAAAACATTAGAAATATTCAGTAATGATAT
>JAFADP010000015.1 GCA_023424785.1 Bacillota bacterium | reverse complement strand
AAATACCTGGATATATCTTTTCTTCCCATGATTCCACTGTCTTTTTAATATTCATGTAATATGCAACAAAAGCTCCTGCAAATATAACTAATACAAGTAATATACTTGATATTATAGCCATACTTTTTTTAGTTAATTTCTTTTGTTTTTTTAACATACTTCTCCTCCGTCTTTTATTATTTATTATAATTGATTATCTTATTATACATTAATTTATATCGAAATATAAAGATATAAATCTTAACCTAATTAAATATCCATAAAAAATAATACTATACTTCTTCTTATTATAAAAGGTATAAAAGCTATAAATATGCTCTTATACCCTACTAACTTATACTTTTAAATTAACCCTAGCTCTTCTCTTTGAAACCTCTCCATCATAATCAAAAGCTTCTATAGTTATTCTTACTACAGAACCCTTTGGTACTTCTAAGCTACTCCTTTTAATAATAAATTCTGTATCTTCTGCATCTACAGTTCCAACCCAATAATTATTAACAAATATATTATATCCTAATAAATCTATGTCGGTATTCTTATCCCAATTTACAATTATATTCTGTCCTTCAATTCTAGCTCTAAGTCCATTAACAATACGTGGTTGTGTTAATAGATCTATGTTATTAGGTCCCCAATTTGCATCAACTGGACTTCCTACCCCTTCAACTATTGAATCTTCACTAAATTGCCATATTCTCCATCTAGTCCATCCACCTTGGTCTACTGGATATGGAGGATTTCCTGGATATTTTGTATACATTGCAATCCATAAAAGCATACTTTTTAGTGGATATCCCTTGCCAGGAACATAGAAATTATTATATAAATCAATAAAAAATGATCCTGTATATAAAATCAACCTTCTTCTACTCTTTTTTTCAAACCTCTTTCTAAATCTCTCTACCCAGTTTATTAAAGCTTCTGTAGAAATTGATTGATCTGTAGGCGCCTCTACATCTAACGCTGGAAAAAGATCACCATAATCCTTCTCTCCAAATCCCTCCTGTAATATTGATAAAAAATCATCACATTGGGAATCTGCTGTATTTAAGTCCCAAGACGGCATAGCATAGTGGTAAGCTCCTACAGGAATCCCATAATTTCTAGATTCCATAGCAAAATCTAAGAATTTTCTATCTACTCTGAATCTTCCTGTTCCTGACCCTGATGATCTTACGTATAAAAAATCAATTTTCCTTGCTAAAATAGAAAAATCAACACCTTCAGTAAATTCATTAATATCTATTCCAAATAAACTATTAGGATTCTTATTTTGCATATATCCTCCACTACAATAAAATAATTCTCCTATATAGAATATTTATAATTAATATAAATTGTTACTAAATTCTAAAATCTTAATTTTACAAAGAAACTTATTTCTTCATTATCACACTCTGCCCAAATTAACCCATTATGTAATTCAACTATATTTTTAGAAATAGCCAGACCTAATCCGGAACCTCCCATTTCTGTATTTCTAGATTCATCAACTCTATAGAATCTATCAAATAATCTTTCTAATTTTTCTTTTGGTATATCTTCTCCTCTATTCTTAATTGAAACTATTGCATATTCCTTTTCTTTATAAACTTCTATTTTTATATACCCTGGCTTATAAGAATACTTTATTGCATTAGTTAGCAGATTTTCAAATACTCTTACCATTTTATCTACATCAACACTTATCTTTATTGGCTCTTCACTATAATTTTCTATAACTTCTATTTCATTTTCTTCAAATATAGGTATAAACTCTTCTATTAATTGTAAAATAAATTCATTTAAATTAACATCTATCTTTTTTAATCTAATACCTTCATTATTCAATTTTGTATACTCAAACAAATCATCAATTAAAACTTTTAATTTTTCCGACTTTTTAAATGCTATATCTAAATATTCATTCATTGTTTCTTCACTATCATATTTTTTGTTCTTAATTAAACCTATATATCCCATTATTGATGTTAATGGTGTTCTAAGATCATGAGACACATTTGTTATAAGATCTGATTTTGTTTTTTCTGCATTTCTTTCTATCTCAATTTTCTTTTCAATTTCTTCAGCCATATAGTTTATATTAGATGCTAGATTCTTTATTTCATCTTTTCCTATTTCTCTAATTCTATAATCTAAATCTCCACTAGCTATCTTTCTTAAACCTAATGCTATTTCATCTAAATACTTCATTTTATTATTAGTCACTATTATAAATATTAATATAAATACTATACCTGATAATATTAAAGCCAAGAAATTATTGCTTCTGATGTTTGTTTCATATACTATTTCTGCAGAAGGAGTTGCTGAATATATAAAGTAACACTTGTCTTCACCAATAGTTAATGGATATATAAAACTTTTTTCTTCTCCCTCTTCTTTATAATATTCAACACTCATTGTATTAGATAAAATTTGGAATATATCCACTTTATCTTCAACTACATTATTAGATTTATATATAATTTCTCCATCTAAATTAGTTATATATGCTTTCTTATTATTAGAAAGATTTTCAAACATATTAACAAATTCATCTGAACTTTCTAATGTTAAATTACTATTTTGTGATAAATATATAATCCTATCAACATAATTCTTAGCTGTATTCTCTATGGATACATAATCATAGCTTATATTTCCATAAGTCTCTTCTTTTTGTAGAAAATCACTAGCAAATGCATAAAAAATAAATGATATTGCAAAACATATTGCAAATACACTCATTAATTCAAATCTAATATTTTTTTCTATTTTCTTTCTTAAATATTTTATTATTTTTCTTACTGGATTAAATATTTTACTTGAATATAGTTTTTCTAAATGTCTTTTTATGAAACCCTTATTTCTCAATTTTATATCCAACTCCCCAAACGGTTTTTATAAATTTAGGTTTTCTTGGGTTCTCCTCTATCTTTTCTCTTATCTTTCTTATATGAACCATTACAGTATTATCTGATTCCAAGAATTCTTGATTCCACACACTTTCATAAATATTAGCTATAGAAAATACTTTCCCTTTATTTTTAGCTAGTAATACTAATATATCAAATTCTGTAGGAGTAAGTTTTATTTCATTGTTTCCAATAGATATTTCATGTGTATCTAAATCTATTCTCATATCATCTAATAAAATTATATTTCCCTCTTCCTCAACCTTATTAACATTGAACTTAGGATTTAACTTATAAAATCTTCTTAGTTGAGATTTAACTCTAGCCACTAACTCTAATGGATTAAATGGTTTTGTTAAATAATCATCTGCACCCATATTTAGCCCTAATATTTTATCCATATCTTCTGCCTTTGCAGAAAGCATTATTATAGGCATTTGTTTTTCTTCTCTTATTTTTAAACATGCATCTATTCCATTTAATTTAGGCATCATAATATCAAGGATTATTAAATCTACCTCTTCTTTATTTAATATGCTTAAGGCTTCTTCACCATCTCCAGCCTTTAAAGTTTCATACCCTTCACTTTTTAAATATATCTCAATTAAATCTCTTATTTCCTTTTCATCATCTACAATTAAAATCTTTTCCATTAAGATTCCTCCCATAAAACCATTCCTAAGTATATTTTTTATTTTATTATACATTTCTTAATATAAAGTAAAAATAGTTCTTAATAATTTCTTAAAGTTAATTAAACTAAAAAATAAATCCACTAGATAAAATCTAGTGGAATTTAATTTATTTTATTATATTCAAAAAACTTCTTAATATTTGAGCTGTTATTCCCCAAATTACATAATTATTATATTTATAAAATATAGATTCATATTTACCATCTCTAAATTTATAATTTTTTCCTTGAACAATTAAATCATATGGAAAATCTTCTGCTCTTTCTACTTTAACTAAATTTGTAACCTTAATTGGCTCACTTTTTAATAAATAATCTACTGGTACATAAAATACTTCTTGTACTTCATCTTTATTTGGCTTTATATTATTAGTATTCTTAATTATTCCCAAGAATGGATGAATTATTAATCCATTATATCTAATTAAAGTATCTAGTTCTTTAATTATTTCTATATCGTCATTATATAATCCAAGCTCTTCATTTATCTCTCTAATTACTGCTTCTTCAGGAGTTTCTCCATTATCTATTTTTCCTCCAGGAAAACATACATCTCCCGGTTGCTCTCTTAAGTTCTTTCCTCTTACTTCAAAAATAATACTAAGTTCTTCATTATTCTCAACAAGTAATACTGCAACAGAAGCTCTCACCATTTCTCTCCAGCCATCAATATATCCATTATATTTATTAATTTTAGTTATTATATTTTCTAAGTTCATTATCTACTTTCTTTTAAAGATTGTTGAATTATCATATCTAGTAAACCTGAGAAACTAATATTTTTTTCTGCTGCACTCTTAGGGAAAAGACTATTTTTAGTCATTCCTGGTAGAGTATTTACTTCAAGAATATAAGGGACTCCTTCTTCTGTTATAATCATATCTACTCTCGAATATACTGAACATTTAAGAGCTCTATAAGTTTCTAATGCCATTCTCTCTACTTCTCTATGAAGCTTTTCTTCAAGATTAACAATAACTTCTTCAGCTCCACCATCTGCATACTTAGCAGTAAAATCAAAGAATTCTGCATTTGGCTTTATTGCTATTACTGGGAACATTTCATTATCAAAGATAGGACAAGTTATTTCGTCACCTTTTATAAACTTTTCTATCATAACTTCAGTATCCCATTCAAACCCTGCCTTAACGGCATCTAATATACCTGATTCTTCTTTTATTATAAATGTTGCAACACTTGATCCTCCGTGAGTTGGTTTTACAACAACAGGATATCCCATTTCTTTAATAGCTTCATAGTTTATTTCATCTATAGATTTAACATTTATCCATGGTGCAGTTCTTATTCCTACTGATTTTAATAAACTCTTTGTAACATCTTTGTCCATACACGCTGCACTACTTAATGGACCACATCCTGAATATGGAATACCCAATGTTTGTAATACAGCTTGAACTGTACCATCTTCTCCAAATTGTCCATGTAATGCTAATAAAGCAAAATCTATGCCTTTTACTTTTTCTATTATGTCTTCTTTTTTATCTATAACAACAGGAATTACTTCATATTTATTCTTATCTATATTTTCAATTATTGAATTTCCACTTTGTAGTGATATTTCTCTTTCAGAAGAAATTCCACCCATAACTACTCCAATTTTCATATAATTATCCTCCTAAAGTTTTAATATCTAATATTATGATATTATAATGTTGGATTTTATGGTAGTACCACATATATTAAAAATTTCATTCTTTGTGGTTTATTTAAGTGATTTTCTATACTTGCATAAGTCTGCTAAAGGACACTCTTCACACTTTGGTCTTCTTGCTATACAACATCTTCTTCCATGAAATATTAAAAGATGATGAGTTAATGACCACTCTTTTTTAGGTAGCTCTTTTTGAAGTTGCTTTTCAACTTCAAGAACATTATCTGAATCTGCTAACCCTAATCTATTTGATACTCTAAATACATGTGTATCTACAGCTATTGAAGGAACACCAAAAGCATTAGATAATACAACATTAGCTGTTTTTCTTCCTGCTCCTGCAAGAGAAGTAATTCCCTCCATAGTCTTTGGAACTTCTCCATTAAAATTAGCCTTTAATTGATTACACATTAGCACTAAATTTTTAGCTTTATTTCTATATAATCCTATTTGCTTTATTTTCTCCTCAAGTTCATCATTACTTAGAGTTAAGAAAGCATCCAAATCAGGATAATCTTTAAATAAGGTTTCTGTAACCTCATTTACCTTTTTATCAGTAGTTTGAGCTGATAAAATAGTAGCTACTAAAAGTTGAAATGGTGTCTCATAATTTAATTCACACTTTGCATCTGGATAAGTTTCTTTTAAAATATCCAATATTTTTTTAGTCTTTTGTTTCATTTATTTATATACACCTCTATATTCTTCAGGCAATAGATTAGCTATAGACTTCATTATTATACGCATACACTTATCATCGTATTCATGCTTATCTTCATCTTTTTCTCTCTTTGGTATTTCAATAGGATCTCCAAACTTAATAACTACATCAGATTCATGCCAAACTTCACTTCCCATATCTCCTGATTCATTAATTGGAAGAAGTTTATCTGTTCCACTCATTCCTATTGGAATTATTTTTGCTTTTGTAAGTCTAGCTAATAATAGTATACCCTTTTTCCCTTCTATCATAGCACCTGTTCTACTTCTTGTCCCTTCAGGAAATATTAATATATTCTCTCCACCTTTTACAGTCTTAACCATAGTAGTTATGGCCTCTTTATCTGCTGTATTAGGTTTTACATTTATACATTTAACAACACTCGTACCTAATCTTGTTATTGGATCATCTGATAGTTTAACTCCAGCTATAAAATATGGATCATATTTTTCTTTTAAAACTTTATTTAATACTAATCCATCCGAATTACTTAAATGATTGCATATGAAGATTTTAGCTCCTTCAATATCCTCAAGCTTGTCAAAGCCTTCTATTTTAATATTAGCATACTTTTTTAAATATCTATTTATTGCAGTTTTTGCAACCTTAACTACAAGTTTTTCTGGTAACATTGATATTACCTTGGAAACAAATGGTGATAACATCCCCTATACGCACCTTCCTTTATAATTTATAAACAAATATTATTATATTCTAATTACTATAAAAAATCTACTTGTCTCATTTTTTTGAAAATTATGATAATAAAGGAGGTCTATATAGACCCCCTAATTAAAAAATCAACTATATAATCATATCATTATATATACTTTTTTTCTTTCCATTAGCATCTTTTACTTCTACTATAATCTTATCTGTTCTTACAATATTTCTTGCTGATATACCTACTGCCGTAGCATTTGCAGGTACATCTTTAAGAACAACTGAATTACTACCAATCTTAGCATTATCTCCAATTTTAATTGGACCTAATACCTTGGCACCTGCCCCTATTAACACTCCATTTCCTACAGTTGGATGTCTTTTACCTTTATCTTTACCAGTTCCGCCTAAAGTTACACCGTGAAATAACATTACATCATCACCAATTTCTGTTGTTTCTCCAATTACTACACCCATTCCATGATCTATAAATAATCCTTTACCTATTGTGGCACCTGGATGAATTTCTATTCCAGTAAAAAATCTAGAAATTTGAGAAATTAATCTAGCAATAAAAAATCTTTTGTGTTTATAGAAGAAATGTGCAATTCTATAAGCTATAAGTGCATGAATACATGGATATAAAAGAAACACCTCTATTTTACTTCTTGCTGCTGGATCATTATCTAATACTCTTTGTAAATCATAATTTAGATTTTTAAACAAATTTTACAGCCCCTTTGTTTTTATTATTTTACTCATATATTCCCATTGAAATATACTTTTCTCCTCCATCTGGAGCAATGGCAAGAATCTTTTTTCCTTTACCAACTTTTTTAGCTATTTCTATTGCTGCATATATAGCAGCACCTGAAGAGATTCCTACTAATATTCCTTCTTTTTCTGCAAATTCTTTTGTTGTAGATAATGAATCTGAATCACTAACTAAAACAACCTCATCTATTACACTCTCATCATATAATTCTGGTATAAATCCTGCACCTATTCCTTGAATCTTATGTGCTCCAGCTTTTTCTCCACTTATTACTGCTGATGACTTCGGCTCTATAGCTATAGCTTTTATATTTGGATTTTTCTCTTTAAGTTTTTTTGAAACTCCTACTATTGTTCCTGATGTTCCAACACCTGCAACTATATAATCCAAATCACTAATATCTTCATATATTTCTTCTGCTGTTGTTTCATAATGCTTATCTACATTTGCTTTATTTTCAAATTGTTGAGGAATAAAATATCCTTCCTTTACTTTATATTCTAAAGCTTTTTCTATTGCTCCTTTCATACCCTTATTTCCATCAGTTAAAACTAGCTCTGCACCATAAGCCTTTATTAAATCTCGTCTTTCCTTACTCATAGTTTCAGGCATTATTATTATTACTTTATATCCTTTTAATTTTCCAATCATAGCTAAGGCTATACCAGTATTTCCGCTTGTAGGCTCTACTATAGTATCTCCCTTCTTAAGCATTCCATCTTTTTCTGCTCTTTCTATCATTCCTAAAGCAGCTCTATCTTTAATACTTCCTCCTGGATTGTATTTTTCAAGCTTTACATAAACCTCTGCACAATCCTCACCTATCATATTATTAACCTTTAATATAGGTGTTCTTCCTATTAAATCTAATGCTCCATTATAAATCATTGACTCTCCTCCCTAAAGTATAAAAATAATTTCCTTAATGCAAAAAATTCGTCTTATATACTTATACTATATAGACGAACATATTTATACTTTTAATTCTTAGTATTTTACTATACTTTTATTTTATTATATTATACTATATTTTTTTGTCAATATCATTTAATAGTTCTGATAATATTAATTATTTAATAATTTTCTCTGTATTTAAATAATAGTATAGCTTTAATTAGAAATTTAATTAAACTTCTAATTGAAACTATACTATTTAAAATTATATCTTTTTCTTCCATAAAGGATATAGAACTTCATCAATTATATCATGAACTTGAACTATACCTACTAATTTACCATTATCATCAACAACTGCTGTAGATAATAGGTTATATTTTGTAGCTAACTCTATAACAGAATCAATAGAATCATAATGTTTAACAGTTGAAATATTATCTTCCATTATATCTTTAAGTTTAGTTTCTTTATCACTTAATAATAAATCCTTTAATATTACTAATCCCTTAATCTTATCTTCTTCATCAGTCACATATATATAATACATAGATTCTTCATCAGGATCTGTTTCTTTTAATATATCTACTGTTTCTTCTACTGTAACATTTAATCCAAATGAAATAAAATCTGTAGACATAATACTACCTGCAGTTTCATCATCATATTTTAATAACTCTTTAACTTCTTCTGCATCATCTTGTTCAAGATTTACTAATACCTTTTCTCTATCTTCACCTTCAAGATCTTCTAATAAATCTGCTATTTCATCATTTCCCATATTCTCAAGAAGTTCAGCTGTTTTACTTTCTGAAAGGTCCTTAATTATACTTCCTCTAACATCATCTTCCATCTCTTCGAATGTATCTGCTGCTAAATCTTCATCTAATGATTCAAATAACTGCTTTCTTGAACCAGCATCTAGTTCCTCTAAAATATCAGCTAAATCAGCAGGATGCATTGTAGATAACTTTTTATAAGAATCAGATAATTGAAGATTATTATTTATCATTTCTACAGATTCTACATCATCCCAAGGTAATATTCTATCTTCATACTCTCTTCCTAATATCTTATATAATATTTTTCCTACTGGCTCTAGCCCCATTCTTCTAAATCTTGATTTTGGTCCTGTTTCAACAGCTACTACTCTATATTCTCCTGCAAGTTCTGCAATACTTAAATCATTAACTCTAACAACCTGTTTACCATTTATATCAACTATTTTTCTATCTAATAAATGTTGTGATAATAAATATGTGTAGGTTCTAGGTAAAATTTCTCTACTTCCTACTGTTTTTATAATTATTTTTCCATTATCATTATAAACACCTATACTTCTAAACTCATAATGAAATGTAGCTCCATCTTTCTTAACATTATATCCAATAGCTCTAGGATAACCATCATCTGTACTTACATAAATATCCTTTAGTTCTCCTATTACATCATTAAACTCATCGTAGATATTTTTTCCTAATATTTGAGAATATAAAAATACAAATAATTTTTTCATATACTCTTCCTCCTTTATTGCTTCTAAGGAGAAAGTAAACTTATATAAATAATGCAAGCTTCCACCTTAGAATATATTCTGTTTTGGATTATCGATATGCTCAGGTCCAGCCTCCATTATTTATACACCACCCTATTACTTTAATCATAAAATTAGCAGACTTCCCAAAAGTCTGCTAAAACACTTTTTATTTTCTTCATAATTATATTATATTATAAACCTTCTAAAAGGCAACAATTAAAAAAGTAAAATTTCTTTTATTTCTTAAAAATTATTGTTATGATATTATTAAAAATAACATTGCTAAAGGAGAATTAATAATGAAATTTATATTACCATCAATTTTATCTGCTGATTTTGCTAACTTAGGCTCTCAAGTAAAAGAACTTGAAGAAAACGGAATAGAAACTTTACATATTGATATAATGGATGGACACTTTGTACCTAATATTTCTTTTGGATTTCCTGTAATGAAATCTTTAAGACCTATTACTAACATGAAGTTTGATGTACACTTAATGATTGAAAATCCAAGTGACTATATAGAAGAGTTTGTGAATAGTGGAGCAGATATGATAACTGTTCACTTCGAAGGAAATAATCATATACATAGATTAATTCAAAGTATTAAAGGCTATAATATAAAAGCAGGTATTGCTATTAATCCTGGAACACCAGTTAGTGCATTAAAACATCTACTTCAAGATTTAGACTTAGTTTTAGTCATGGGAGTTAACCCTGGTTTTGGTGGCCAATCTTTAATACCTTTTACAATTGAAAAAGTTAAAGAGTTAGACGAAATAAGAAAAGCTCAAAACTTAAGCTTTAAAATAAGCGTTGATGGTGGAATTAAAAGTACAAACTATAAAGAAATGCTAAATGCAGGTGCTGATATGTTAGTTGCTGGATCTGACATATTTAAAGATAATGCAATAGCCCAAAATATATCAAATTTTAAATAAAACATTGGAGTTAATATAATGAAATTAGCTAAAGATTTTTTACCTATTTCTAAAGAGGATTTAGAAAAAAGAAAAATAGACCAGTTAGACTTTATAATAGTAACTGGAGATGCCTATGTGGATCATCCATCTTTTGGTACAGCAATTATTGGTAGAACTCTTGAATCTCAAGGTTTTACAGTTGGAATTATTGCTCAACCTAACTGGAATAATACTGATGATTTTAAAAAGCTGGGAGTTCCTAAATATGCATTCCTTGTTAATTCAGGAAACATAGATTCTATGGTTAATCACTATACAGCTGCTAAAAAAAGAAGACATGATGACTTATACTCCCCTGGTGGAAAGTCTGGCTTCAGACCAGATAGAGCTGTCATTGTATATTGCAATAGAATTAGAGAAGCTTTTAAAGATATTCCTATAATAATAGGTGGAATTGAAGCTAGTCTTAGAAGATTTGCTCATTACGACTACTGGTCTGATAAAGTAAGAAGAAGTATTCTTTTAGACTCTAAGGCTAACCTTCTAAGCTATGGAATGGGTGAAAAAACTATCATCCAAATAGCTGAACTATTTAGATATGGATCTAAAATTGATGATATGACAAATATACGTGGTACTTGCTACGTTACTAAAAACATAGATAAGCTTTCAAATTATATAGAAGTACCTTCTTATGAAGAAGTATCTAGTGATAAAAAGGCTTATGGTGAAGCATATAAAGTTCAATATAATGAACAAGACTCTATTAGAGGTAAGGGAATTATACAAAAGCACGGAGATAGATACTTAGTTCAAAATATTCCTCAAGTTCCTTTAACTAATGAAGAGATGGATTTCACTTATAATTTACCATTTATGAGAACTTACCATCCAATATATGAAGCAGCTGGTGGTATTCCAGCTATTCAAGAAGTAAAGTTCTCAATTACTAGTCATAGAGGATGTTATGGTTCATGCTCTTTCTGTGCATTAACATTCCATCAAGGAAGAGTTATTCAAACAAGAGATGCTGATTCCATAGTTGAAGAAGCAAAGCTTCTAACTACTCTTCCTGATTTTAAAGGATATATTCATGATGTTGGAGGACCTACTGCTAACTTTAGACACAGAGCTTGTAAGGTTCAATTAGAGCATGGTACTTGTAAGCATAAGCAATGTATGTTCCCAAAACCATGTAAAAACTTAATAATAGATCATAAAGAATATTTATCTGTTTTAAGAAGAGTTAGAAGTATAAAGGGAGTAAAAAAGGTATTTATACGTTCTGGTATTAGATATGATTATTTAGTTCATGATAATGATCCATCCTTCTTTAAAGAACTTTGTGAACACCACATAAGTGGGCAACTAAAGGTTGCACCAGAACATGTAACACCTAGAGTGTTAGCTCAAATGGGTAAACCAACAAGAGAAGTATATGATAAATTTGTAGATAAGTATTTTGATGTAAATAAAAAATTAGGGAAAAAGCAATTCCTAGTTCCTTATCTTATGTCTTCTCACCCTGGTTCTGACTTAAATGCAGCAATAGAACTTGCTCAATATGTAAAGAGTATGGGATATAATCCTGAACAAATACAAGACTTTTACCCTACTCCAGGAAGTCTTTCTACAACAATTTATTATATTGGATTTAACCCATTAACAGGTGAAAAAGTATATACACCAAAAACTCAAGAAGAAAAAAATATGCAAAGAGCTTTAATACAATTTAGAGTACCTAAAAACTATGAACTTGTAAAAAAAGCACTTATAAAAGCTAATAGAACAGATTTAATTGGTAACGGTAAGGATTGCTTAATTCCTGCCACTCCACCAAAAATGAATAAGACCAAAAATAATAAAAATAAATCTAATAAAACAGAGACATCATTTAATTCTAATAAACAAAGTAAAAAGAGACCATCTAATCATAGTAAAAAATCTAAAAGAAGATAATTAAAATAGAGTATGTGTAAAAATCACACATACTCTATTTCTTTAATGTATATCTAGGAACACTAATATTTTTATGTTTTCCACTATCACTACATGTTGCGTGATCAGATGTAATAGTTAGAATTGTATTTTTATCCATATTACTTAGTAAATATCCAACAACTTCAGTATCTATTTTTTTTATAAACTTAACTTTTTCTTCTCTATTTTTTCTATGTGCACTTTCGTCTGCACCATTTATATGAAGCATTACAAAATCATATTTTTTTGATAACTCTAATGTTTTAATTGCCTTTTCCTTTAAGTCTGTATCTATTTCTGCTGTAGCATTTTTTAACTTTGGCACATACATTTTCATAGCTTTTCCAATACCACTAACAACTTCTGTTTTACACACTATTGCACCATTTTTATTATGTAACTCGTAAAATGATGGAAGAGATTCCTTAACAGACTGTGCCCATGGATATAACTTATATTTAAATATTAACTTTCTTAAATATTCTTCTAACTTCTTATCCTTACATATAGGTAATATGTTATTTATATCTTCCCCAAGATTTTCATGAGGTGCATAAGTTATAATATCTTCAAAATATCTTTTTCCATCTTTAACAATTAATAAATTTTTATATGTACCTAGATTTATTAATTTAAAACTTTCTTCTTTTAGTACTATATCTTTATCATTATTACAACACTCAATTAAAATATTATTTTTTATCCTTACATTATTACATCTAAATATTAAATCATTATCTTCTATATATTCGTCTAATGATAATGCTTCTAAGAATGCCCTTCCCTTAGGAATCTTATTATCCGAAACACCCAAAATATTTAATATGCATGTTAAACTATTTGTTTCGAATCCTTCTGGAGTATTATTTATATATTTAGTTTCACCTAATTCTTTTATATAATTTATATTAGTACATTCATAATAATCTGAGACTTCTGCACCATCAATTACAACTAAAATATATTTCATTATTTTATCCTATCTCCTTTAAGCAAGATATTAAATACTCATTATCACTTCTACTCTTTACTGCTATACGAAAATATTTATTATCTAAAACCTTATAATTACTACATGAACGAATTAATATTCCATAGTATTCAAGTTTTTCTTTTATACTAGTATCTTTCGATTTAAATAATATATAATTTACTTGAGATGGAAACACCTTATAGCCTAATGCTTCTAATTCCTTCTTCAAATATTCTCTATTATTTTTTATATAAAGCTTAGTTTTATTTACATAATCAACTTCATCTAATGCTGCCACTCCACACTTACTAGCTACTGTTGATACACTCCATGGCTGACCTATATTACTAACCTTACTTAAAATACTCTTATTTGAACAAAGCATATAACCAAGTCTAATACCTGCCATTGCATATATTTTAGTAAATGCTTTTAAAATTATCACATTATTATATTCATTTAAGTATTCACATATACTATATTCATACTCTTCTATTAAAAAATCAGTAAAACATTCATCTACTACTAAAATAACATTATTACTTTTACATACTTCTGCTATTTTAATTACTTCTTCTTTTTTTATAGCTATTCCTGTTGGATTATTAGGATTACAAATAAACATTATATCTAGCTGTGGCGATATACAGTTTAATATATTTTCATCAATTATAAAATTATTTTGTTCATTTAATTCATAATACTGTATTTCACTCTCCACTAAATTTAAGGCCTCTTCATACTCTGCAAATGTTGGTGCTATTAATAAAGCCTTTTTAGGTTTTAATGCCATTGTTACTTTAAATATTAAGTCTGCCGCTCCATTACCACATATAATATTATCTTTATTTATTTTTATATGTTGAGATAGTCTTTCTCTAAGCTCTCTACATAAAGGGTCTGGATAACTTTCATAACTATCTATATTATCTATTATTGCTTGCTTTACAGAGTTGGGTAATCCTAATGGATTTATATTTGCAGAAAAATCTATTATTTTTTCTTTTGTATTTCTTTTTGTATATATATCTCCACCATGAATTAATTTCTTCACTATATTCACTCCTAAATTAATATTATATTTATTTTAACAGTACTCCTTATGATTATTCAAAGCTTAATTTGTATGAATTGTATGATTCTGATATAATTTTTATAAATATTACTAAAAATTACGGAGGTTTATTATGTCTGTAAAAATGCTACATACTTGTGTAAGAGTTATGGATTTAGAAAAATCATTAAAGTTTTATAAAGAAGCTTTAGGACTTGTTGAAACTAGAAGAAAAGAATTTCCTGAGCATAAATTTTCTTTAGTTTATTTATCAAATGAAGAGGGTGGATATGAAGTAGAACTTACTTATAACTATGACCAAGAAACTCCTTATGAATTAGGAAATGGCTTTAGTCATATAGCGATTGGTCATCCTGATATTGAAGGCTTAAGAGAAAAACACATAGAAATGGGCTATGAAGTTACACCTTTAAAAGGACTTCCTGGAGAAACTCCTCACTATTATTTTGTAACTGATCCAGATGGATATAAAGTTGAAGTAATAAGATGCTAAAAAAGTGTGGCTATTTTGCCACACTTTTATTATTTTTCTATTCCAACTCTTGAATCAATTCCTTTATCAAAAGGATGTTTTATTTTTTTTATTTCTGATATATAATCTGCAAGTTCTACTAATTCCTCTACAGGATTTCTACCAGTCATAACTACTTCTAAGTTTTCTGGTTTATTTCTTAGAAAGTTTATAAAGTATTCTCTATCAATTAAGTTATTATTATAAGTAGCTATTATTTCATCTAGTACTAACATATCTGCTTTTTTAGATTTTTCAATAACCTGCTTTAATAATTCATTATATACCTCTCTTGCTTCCTTCTTTTGTTCATCTGTCATATTCCAAAAGAATCCAAAGCTTTGTTTGCATGGTACAAACTCTACATTAGGCATATCTTTTATAATTCTTATTTCACTTGACTTATTATCTTTTAAAAATTGTGTAAATACTACTTTTAAATCTGCTCCTGCAGCTCTAACTGTTAATCCAACACAAGCTGTTGTTTTACCTTTTCCATCGCCACAGTAAATATGAATTAATCTTTTCATTTATTCATCTCCAATATTTCATAAATTTTTTTCATATCTATATTATCTCTCATTTCTTGAGCTAATATATCATACTGTTTTTCTTTATACTCATTTATATCGAAAGTTTTTATTTTAGAGTAATCTAATCCCTTATTTTTAAATAATATTGTTATTATAGTTTTAACAACATCTTCTTTATCAAAAATTCCATGTACATAACTTCCATAAATATTATTTAAATAAGCTCCATCAGCTTTAATATTTTCACTATTAAGCTCTTTAATATTAGTTAATGAGTTAACATTTTTTAATAACTTTGTTTCACCCATATGTATTTCATATCCTTCAAATTCTGTATTTGATAACTCCCTTAAGGGCCCTTCAATATTTTTAAATACACCATTAACTCTTGTTCTAGTTTTGCCATCTTTAAATACTGTATCTAATGGCAATAGTCCCATGCCTTTTATTTCTCCTCCAGCTTCTACCCCATATGGATCACTTAAAATTTCTCCAAGCATTTGATATCCACCGCATATTCCAAATATTATTTTACCTTTTTCTGCTTCCTTTAAAACACATGCTTCCATACCACTTTGTCTCATCCATAATAAATCTTCCATTGTATTTTTTGTTCCTGGAAGTATTATCATATCTGGATTTCCAAGTTCATTAGGTGATTTTACATATCTTAAAGATACACCTTCTATACTTTCAAATATATTAAAGTCTGTAAAATTAGATATTCTAGGTAATCTAATTACTGCTATATCTACAAGACCAATTTCTTTGGGTTTATAAAATCTTTCACTTAAACTATCTTCATCATCAATATCAACATGCATATATGGTACTACTCCTATATTCGGAATCTTACTCATATTTTCTAACATTTCAATACCTGGCTGTAATATAGTTTTATCTCCTCTAAACTTATTTATTATTGTACCCTTAATTCTTTCTTGTTCTTCCTTCTCAAGAAGCATTATAGTTCCCATAAGTTGAGCAAAAACTCCTCCTCTATCTATATCACCTGCTAATATAACAGGTGCATCTGCTAGCTTTGCCATACCCATATTAACTATATCTTCTGCTTTTAGATTAATTTCTGCTGGACTTCCAGCTCCCTCTATAACTATAATGTCATACTCTTCTGCAAGCTTATTATAAGCCTTCATTATATCTGGAATAAGCTTCTTCTTATGTTTGAAGTAATCTACAGCCTTCATATTTCCTATTACTTCTCCATTTACAATTACCTGTGATCCCATATCATTTGTAGGTTTTAAGAGTATAGGATTCATTAAAACAGATGGCTTTATTTTTGCTGCCTCTGCTTGCATAACCTGTGCTCTTCCCATTTCAAGACCTTCTTCTGTTATATATGAATTTAAAGCCATATTTTGTGACTTAAATGGAGCTACTTTATAACCATCTTGTTTGAAAATTCTACAAAGTCCTGCAACTAAAAGGCTTTTTCCTACATTGGACATTGTTCCTTGAATCATAATTGCCTTTGCCATTTTACTACCTCACATATAATATAATTATTACTTTTATTACTGAAAATAAAATAATACTTAAAATTGATGTTCCATACAATAATTTATTTGCTCTTTTTATATCTTCGTATTCTATACTTCTTATTGCATCTCCAATTGTCTTTTTCTTATACAACTTTCCAAAATAATATGCATCTCCTGCTAATTGAACTTCTAAAGCACCTGCACATACTGCCTCTGTATGTGCAGAATTCGGACTTGCATGATTATATCTATCTCTCTTATATATTTTATAGGCATTTTTCACATTTAACTTAGTAAATAAACATGCCAAAATCATAATATATGCAGATATTCTTGCTGGAATATAATTTAAAATATCATCAAACTTTGCTGCAACTCTTCCAAAGTAAAGATACTTATCATTTTTATATCCAACCATAGAATCCATTGTATTAACAGCTTTATAGAATATGCCAAGTGGTGCTCCCCCTATAATGATATAAAGCATAGGAGCTATTATTCCATCTGATGTATTTTCTGCAATAGTCTCAACTGCTGCCTTTGTTACGCCCTCTTCATTTAAGCTTTCTGTATCTCTTCCAACAATCATTGAAACCATATATCTTGCACCTTTTAAGTCATTTTTCTTAAGCTCATAATAAACCTTCATACTCTCATCTTTTAATGACTTTGTTGCTAATAATTGATAACAAATTAAACTTTCTATAACTATCCTTAAATAAACACTAATACTTCCTGCTATTTTTAAAATAATTATTGTTAACCCTGTAGGAATAATAGTTACTATTAAAACTAAAACTACTCCTCCAACAAGTTCTCCTTTATTGGACTTAGGAAATATTCTCCTTATTAATTTTTCAGTTTTTGAAATTAATGTTCCTACATATCTAATTATATGTGGAAATGAATATGGATCTCCTAAAATTAAATCTAATATAAATCCAATTAATAATGAAATTAAAGAAACTAACATAATGCCCTCACTACAGTAATTTTTTTATCACCTTTACTCCATAAATTTCCATTTATTTCTATTATAAATCCTTCACAATTTTTTACCTGCCAATTATAAAAATCCTTATGTGGATATGAATACTTATGTAAAATAGACATTATAGTACCACCATGACATATAATTGCACTACTTTTAATACCACTTATAAAAACATCTTCCACAATATTATTAAATGCATGTACACATCTATTTCTAAAGTCTTCATTACTTTCTCCTTGTGGAAATGGTATTTTTCCTTCACAATCTATCCACTCTTGATAATATACATTTCCATTTAATTCTTTATAATTTTTATTTTCAAATAATCCAAAATTACATTCTTTTAAATTTTCATAAATAACTGGATTTAACTGTGGATATATTAATTTTGATGTTTCTATACATCTTAATAATGGACTAGAATATACTTTTTCAACTATAGGAAAAGTTTTTTCTTTTATTAATTTAATACCTTCTTCACATAAATGCTCATCTGTTATTCCAATATATCGTCCTTCTAAATTTCCATTGGTTTTTGAATGACGAATAAGTACAATTCTAACCATAATTTCTCCTTTTAAAAAAATATCTTTCCTACAACTACAACACCTATAGCCATAGATAATTCACATATTTGAAGAAAATAACCTGCAATATCTCCAGTTATTCCACCAAACTTTTTTTTGCTCATACTTTTATAATATATAAATACACTTAATGCAATTATAATTGTAGCTATTCCTAATATACTATTAATTAACATCACTCCTAATGAACATAATAAAATATAAACAATCATTGTATATTTAACTTTATCCTTTTGTGCTGCATCACTAAAACTAGCAGCTAATCCACTGTTTTTTGCACAAGTAAATGTTACTATACTTAATCCACTTAAGGCTCTTGATAACATAAATCCAATAGCTACGATAATAAGTCCTTCCCCTTTAACTTCGCTTAATACACCAAAATAAAAAATAAAATATGTAATTCCACTTATTATTGCAAAAGCTCCTGTATGAGGGTCTTTTAAAATTTCTAGTTTTTTTTCAATTGGTTGATATGAACTTAATGCATCCATAGTATCTAAAAATCCATCAAAATGTATGCCTCCAGTAATTAATATTGGAAGTATAGTTAAAATAGATGCATATAAAATCCCACCTATTTGAAACTTAGATGCAATATATCCCCATAAAACAGTTAGTAATCCTATTACTCCTCCTACAAGAGGAAAAAAACACATAGCATACTTCATATTCTTCTTATCCCAATTAGTACTTGGCATTGGTATTTTAGAATACATAGAAAATGCTATTTTAAAGGCATTCCATAACAAAGTTTTCACTCCTTACTTAATTTATAACTCTATTATTAACTAAAATATTAACTTTTTCAAATAAAATTAGTCTTTAAAGCAATTCTTGCTTTAAAGACTATTTAATATTTTTATTCATTTTTTAAGCTACTCTACCTTACCTATTTACTTTAATATTGTATATTCTTCAATATTAATTTCATTAAATGTACTCATTTCTTCATAAACCTTACATGCCATATCAAGTATTGGAAATATTGCTATTGCTCCACTTCCTTCCCCTAAACACATTTCACAATTTAGAAATGGTTTTAAATTTAATTCATCTAATAACATTTTTCCTGCTGGTTCTTTTGATACATGTGAAGGCAACATATATTCTATTATTAATGGATTAATTTTTACTGCAATTAAAGCTGATACTGCTGATATAAATCCATCTATAACTATTGGAATATTGAAGGCTGCTCCTCCTATAAATACTCCCACTAAACCTGCTATATCTAGTCCTCCAACCTTAGCTAAAACATCTATTACATCTTCTTTATTAGGATTATTTACTTTTATTCCTTCTTTAATTACCTCTATTTTTCTTTGTAGTCCTTTAGATGATAAACCTGCACCTTTTCCTGTAACCTCTTCTACGCTTTTATTTAATAATACAGATGCTATAGCACTACTTGTTGTTGTATTTCCTATTCCCATCTCTCCAGTAGCTATAATTTTATATCCTTTCTCCTTTAGTTCCTTAACTAAATTAATTCCTATTTCTATTGCTTTAACAGCTTCTTCTCTAGTCATTGCTGGCTCTTTATATAAATTTTTAGTTCCATAACATATTTTTTTATTTATAACCTTAAAAGGTTCAATATTACTTATGTTACCTTCTATATCAGTTATCATTCCAATATCAACTGGAAATAAATCTACATTTGCAACTTCTGCCATTAGACTTACACTTGCTTTTCTATTTATAAAATTTTCTGCTACTATAGCTGTAACTTCACTTCCTGTTTGAGTTACCCCTTCTTTTACAACTCCATTATCTGCACACATAATAACTAATGCTTTTTTACTTATATCAACATTAATATTTTGAGTTGCTCCAGCAATTTTTATTATTCCTTCTTCTAATAGTCCAAGACTTCTTAATGGTTTTGCAACACTATCCCATCTCTTAATACTTTTATTAATTATCTCTTTATTTATAGGTTTTATACTACTTAATGCTTGTTCTAAATTCACTATTCCTCATTCTCCTTAAAAGAAATTATATAATAACAATAAAAGCTTACCAATTGTAAGCTTTTAAATAAATCTTCTATGCATTTTCTAAATTTTTATCATATCTCTTAAATGTATTAACTGCTAAACTTATTATACCTATAAAAGCACCATCTCCTATTATTGGATATGGAAATATTTTAAACCCACCTATATGTAAGGTATTCTCTATTATAACTATAATAAATCCTATTATAAGAAGCCATATACCATTAGAATTACTATTAGGCTTATCTAAGTTATACACACAAAATAGAAAAAGAATTCCTATTAAAGCCAAAAATAAAATATATATCATAATCTCATTATCTAAAACTATTCTATATCCATATTTAGAATCTAATATTATTTTTCCACTTAAGAATTTCATACCTGCAAAATAAATTGCAGACATTATTCCTGCTATTAAGTATATAGCCTTAAATCCAATTTTATCATATCTTAAATACACATATATTAATGCTAATGATATTAATGGAATACATAAATAATTTAAAAATAGTATAGGTTTTAAATAATATATAAATCTAGCATTTTCTACTATAGAGATAAATAATAATGATAAATACCTTATTAATAATAAGGTTATTACTATTTGCATATATATTTTTATCTTTTTAGGTGATCTAACCATATTATTTTTCATAAGAATAACAAGTAAAAACATTATAAATAACAAAAATATATAATAAGTCATGACCAAAATAAATCACTCCATTACAACTGTTACTTATAATTATTATTCACTCTTCTATTTTATACCTAAAAGTTCTAGTTCTTCTTCTTTTATACCTAAAACTTCTATTCCATTTTCTATACATTCTATTTTTAATGGGAAATCTGGTCCCCTTTCACCATCTATATCTGTTACTATACCTTCATTACATTCAATATTAACTTCTTTTGTTTTAAAGTATATTACTTTATCAGAGTCTAAATGTTCACCTCTTAAAATTTTTATAAATAACGGTAAAACTTCATATATAGGTATAGCTTTTATTACTATAACATCTAAAAGTCCATCCATGGCACTTGATCTATTAGCTAACTTTAAGTTACCTGCTGTTTGACCATTAAATACTAATGCCACATACATTTCTCCTTCATAATTAACTTCTTCTGAAGTTAATTTAATCTTCAATCTTCTAAGGTTTGGAAGTTCTTCTATACCCTTTATATAATAAGCTAACTTTCCCATTGTATTTTTTAATGCAACATCAGTTTTTTGAGATACATCTGTAAATAATCCTGTACTAAATACATTAATAAAATATCTTTCATTAACTCTTCCAATATCTACTTTTACAGGCTTAGTCGATAAGATTTGCTCACAAGCTTTGCCTATATCTTGAGGCATATTTATAAACTTACCAAAGTCATTTGCAGTACCTACTGGTAATATTCCTATTGGTATGTTCACTCCTCTTTTTTTCATAGCATTTAATAATACATCTACAGTTCCATCTCCCCCAGCTATTAATATATAACTATAGGTATCATCAATAATATCTAAGGCTTCTTCCATTTTTTTATTTTTTGATATTCTAAACGGTACAATCTGATAACCCTTTTCTTCATGTAATTCTATAATTCTATCTATTTTACTTAGAATAGCTCCTTCACCTGAAAATGGATTATATATAAATCTTACCTTCTTCATAGAATCCCTCCATATCTAAAATATAGTTAAAATTATATCACTAGTGATAAATACTGTCTATAAATAAGTGTACTAGTATTTGACATTTTTTGCATTAAACAGTATAATTTTATTAGTATTTTTATCCATAAATTAAATTTTTTATATTAAGGGGGATTTTTATGAGAAAAGGAAAAATACTTACTATATCATCTATCTTATGTTGTATTACACTTTTATCATCAACTATTGCATACGCAACTACATCTAATACTAAATTAGTTACTTATGAATCATTAGAAACCGATTTAGTTGCCGAAAAAATTTCTCATCCTGAAAATGGTCTAATGGAATCAGACGGTATAATTAATTATGATGGTACTGATGTTGCAGATAGAGGCCAAAGCTATTCTTGGTCTTCTGTTGGATATGGAGATTACATGTATGTTGGAACATGTTATGCTGCCATGATTCAAACATTAGATAGTTTAGCTGCTCAAAATGGTATGGATAAGGAACTTATTTATGCTATGGTTGATGCTGCATTTAATGGAACCTTATACACTAGAGACTTAGTAAATAATCCTAATAATGACACTACACGTTCAGTATTATTAAAAATTAATGTTAAAACTTATGAGGTAACTGTAATTCAAGATTCTAGTAAAAATACAGGGGGATATCGTAATGCAATAGAATTTAATGATAAACTATATTTCTCAGTTGCTTCTAATAATCCATATATATTAGAAGTTAATCCTAATACTGATGAAACAAAAATTGTTTATACATGTGAAAACCCTAATACTCCAGTTAACACATTTATTTCTACTGGTATTAGAGGACTTGCTGTAGTTAATGATACTCTATTTGCAAGTGCAATTGGTAAAGATGGGGCTTCTATTATAGCATCTACAAATCCATCTGAAGGACAATCTTCTTTTGAAGTTATAGCTACTCAAGAAGACTTACTAGATTATCCTGCATATCACTATTATGACAGTATATTTGGTGGTTCAATTTGGGATATGATAGGATTTAATGATAAACTTTATGTTACAGTAGTAACAGGTAAGAAGGACCTTTCTACTGGTGTTAATAATAAAACTGCATTTGCTATGTTCTGTGGTGAAAAGAATGAAGAAACTAATAAATATGATTTTCATTTAGTTATTGGGGACGAAAATGATGGTGCTAAATATCCTTATGGACTTGGAGCTGAACGTTCTGGTGCTGCTAATCTAGCTGTTTATGATGATCATTTATATATAGGTGGTTACAATGATCCTATGATAGCACTTCCAAACGTATTATTTGACCTTGACTTTAAGGATATATATCTTGATTTATCATCTCCAGTAAATCTTTATCGTATGGATAAAGATGAAAACATAGAAATGGTAATTGGTGATTCAAACGAGTTATTCCCTGAAGCTACTGGAAACATGGGTTCTGGATTTAACAATAATATGAATCAGTACATTTGGAAAATGGAAGAATATAATGGACAACTTTTTGTTGGTACATTTGATATTTGTGGACTTGCTTATCCTTTAATGCAATTTACAAATGGTGATATATTAAATATGACTACTGAAGAATGGAAATCTCAAATAAACTATATTAAAGTTTTCTTAGATTTACTATTTAATTCGAATAAAGAAAATAAAAATACTAAAACTATAATTAATGAATTAGAAACTTTAACAAATGAACAAATATCAGATATAGAATCTTATTTAGAAAATGATGATTTATATAATAATTCTTATGATGAAGAATTGCAAGAAGAATTAACTTTATTAGCAAATGAGCTTAATGACTTAAGTGCTTTAATTAATTCTAATAACTCTCAAGAGTTTCTTAATAACTATGAAGATTTAATAAATTTATATAATTCAATTAAAGATAAACTTAATGAGAAGTTACAAGCTATAATTGAAAAGATACTTAATAATGATAATTTACAAAATCTACAGTATTTTATTAAAACATGTGCTTACTTAAGCCAAGGTGAAAGAGGTTTTGATTTATTTTCAACAGAAGACGGAGTTAACTTCAAGACTATAACTCGTAATGGCTTTGGTGATCCATATAATCATGGTTGTCGTGTTTTTGCTAAAACAAATGATGGATTATGCGTTGGTACTGCTAACCCATTCTACGGAACTCAAATTTGGAAATTAAATTCATCATCTAGTAATGCTGAAGAAACTCCAGATAATGAAGATGATAATAATACTAATGAAACTCCAGATAATGAGAATGATAATAATACTAATAATGAAGAAGATAACATAAATATTTTAACAAATAGTAATAATAATTCTACTAATACAACTAACCAAAATGGTGCTTCAGTTTCTACTGGATATAATCCAATATATCCTATAATTTTAATTATTACTTTAGGAATATCAAGTATTACATTATTTATCACTTACAAAAGAAAAATATCAAAAAGCAAATAATTTTAATTTATAACTTAACTTTTATAGAAATTAAGTTACAAATTAGTGTCTATTAAATTACTTCTTATATTTGCTTACTTTTTATGATATAATTGTATACTGTGGATTTATATATTTTTCTTATTAGTTTATTTAGGAGTGATTATATGAAAAAAAGTTGTATTCCTAATATCTTTACCTTTATAAATTTGTCTTGCGGTGTACTTTCACTACTTGCAACTTTTGAAGGAAATTATATTTTATCCAGTATATTTATATTATTATCTGGATTAGTAGATAGATATGACGGTAGAGTTGCTAGATTTCTTCAAGTTTCTAGTGACTTAGGTAAGGAGTTAGATTCTCTTGCAGATTTAGTATCATTTGGAGTGGCTCCTTCTATATTAATTTATATAATGTTTAATTTTAATACATTAGGACCAAGAGGGGTTTTAGGAATTATTATACTTATAGCATTACCTATATGTGGTGCATTTAGATTAGCTCGATATAATACCTCAGATTTTGATGGAGTATTTACAGGTGTACCTATAACAATAGTAGGATGTTTCCTAGCATTTTTAGCATTATTATCATGCTATATAAATATTCCTATGCTACTATTAGTTATACTTATGATTCTTGGTGCCTACTTAATGGTAAGTAAAATACAATTAAAAAAGATTTAACTATAATAAGGTGAACTATTCGTTCACCTTATTATAGTTATTATCATCTAACTCATCACTTATTTCATTTCTTATTTTATTTCTTTCCGTCTTAGCTAAAATAACCTCATTTTTTAAAACGCAATATTTTATATATGATCCTTCACATTTTTTAACTACCTTTATTAAGTCATCTATTATATCTCCTATTTCATCTATTTTATTTACTACATCTTTTACGTCACCTTTTTTAACAGCAGAATTTGTATTTAATTCACTTGCTCCACTTATTAGAACTCTATACATTTCTACATAATTTCTAAGTAGACTGCTAATATTGTTTAAATCATTATATTGACTTTGCATTACACTGTCATAACTCATTTAAACCTCATCATTTACACTTTTAATTGCATATTCCTCATCATAAATTTCTGGCAGTTCTTCAAATTCACTAATATCAATATCATCATCTTCACTTCTAAAGCCATACCCATATATATCTATATTTTTATTTACTGTATATACAAAGTATTCTTTTGGAAAATTAAAATACATACGTTTCCTCCTAGTTTATTATTTAATTTCACAGTATTGCTTAAAATATTCTCTTGGATATTTACATAGTGGACAAACTTCTGGAGCTTCTTTTCCTTCATGAATATATCCACAATTCATACATTGCCATAATTTATTTTCATTAGATTTAAACATTTTATTATCTTTTATCATTTCTAAGAGTTTCCTAAACCTTTTTTCATGATTTTCTTCTACCTCTCTAAGTTCTTTATAAAATATAGCGATTTCTTCAAACCCCTCATTTCTAGCAGTGTCTTCAAATTCTTTATATATTCTTTTATGCTCTTCCGCCTCTGATTTAATAGCATCTTCTAGATTATATTCTGTTGATCTAACCTTCTTTAAATATCTTTTAAATGCCTCTCTTGCATGGGCTTTTTCATTCTCTGCTGTCTCCTCAAATATTTCTGCTACCCATCTATACCCTGCACATCTAGCAGCTTCTGCATAAAAAGTATACTTATTTCTTGCTCTTGATTCTCCTGCAAAAGTTTTATATAAATTTTTTTCTGTTTGACTCCCTTTTATATTCATATCTTTCCCCTCAAAAATATCACACTCATAAATTACTCATTACTATATCTATTTGTTACTATTTGTTAATGTTATTTCTTTATTTTCATTACAATTAATTATAAATTCTTTATTTTCCTTAGTTTTTGTTACTAACCTAACACTATATCCCCATAATGATTGAAGATGTTTAAGTGTATTTTTGGCATAAACTATATCTAGTTCCCTACCATCATATACATGCTCTAAAGTTAATGTATTATCTTTTGTATTAAGATCATTAATTCTTATATATGGTATTGAACCTAAACCTGCTGTAAAAGCTAAATGATCTCTAATTTTAGTCCATCCATCCTCATCAGATACTTCTTCAATAATATAATCAAAATTTCTTTTTCCATACTGGAATAAATTTAATTCCTTACATAAATCTAATGTTAAATATCTTCTTAAAAAAGAAGAATCTCTTTCTACTTCTCTTGCCTCAAATATTTTTTTTCTTCCATATTTCTTGTCTAAATCCTCAAATATTTTAAATCCAATATAATAAGGATTTATTCCTCCTAATATAGGTGCAACTACATCATTATGCCTCTTTAAAAATTCAAAATGAAGACCTTCTTCTAAGTGTAATTCATTTAATATTGTATAATGCCAATAACTTGCCCATCCTTCATTCATAATTTTAGTTTCAATTTGAGGTAAAAAGTATTCAGTTTCTCTTTTTACTATTTTAAGAATATTTTTTTCCCAATCTTCTAATTTACCATACTTTATAATAAATCCTACAACATCATCATAAGGTTCTATCGGAATTCTATTTAAGTCAGGGGGAGTAATTTCTTTCTCTTCATCTAAGATTCCTCTATTACTTAACTTTCTTTCATATTCCTCAATTAATGATTTTTGTACTTCTTCTCTAGTTCTTTCTTTTTTTCCTATAACTCTCCCTACATTATATCTTATGGCATGAGAAGCATCTAATATCCTCTCTACTTTTTCATATCCTATTCCAGGAGAATTTATATAGTCTCTTATTATATCTGCATCTAACTTAAACATTTCTAGTGAATATTTAGCCTTTGTTCCTTCTTTAAAAAGTCTATTATTTTTAAAGAAATCATTATGACCATATACATGTGCCATAGTTAAAATTTGAAGTAACAAAGTATTATCCTTCATTAAATATGCTAAACATGGATTTGAGTTTATAACCATTTCGTATGGTAACCCTGTTAAATTTAATGAATAAAGTGTTTTACTTTTTTCGTAAGCCTTTCCAAAACTCCAGTGTGGATATCTAGAAGGCATACCTACATATGCCTCATATCCAAGCATTTCATTAAACCCTATAATTTCATATTCTTGAGGATAAAAATCTAGCCCTAGCTCTAATGCTTTATTCTCTATTCTATTATTCCAATCTTCTAAATCTTTAAGGCTGTATGTCATCTTTAATCCTCCTTCAATTCCTTAGTAAGCATATGTTTTAATGCATCCCATAAATCCTTTTTTTCTCGTACTATTACAGAAACAAAATTATCTTCTTTTATCTCTTTTGAGAATTTAAAATACATAGTAGTAGAATAAGTTGATGGGAGTAATTCTGCATATCCAAACATATTACTTATTTTACAAAGTTCTTTAACTGCTTTCATTGCATTTTCATTATCTTCAGACCAGTTATCACCATCAGACGCATATACTGGATATATATTCCACATAGCTGGAGGATACTTTTCTCTTATAATATCTAATGCCATATTCAATCCACTAGATATATAAGTTCCACCGGATTCCGCCTTATGGAAAAATTCATCTTCATTTACATGCTTAGCTACAGTGGTATGAGAAACAAATTCAAATGCTATATTATTATATTTCCTTCTTAAAAATTTAGATAACACAAAAAAGAAAGATCTTGCTAAATACTTTTTAGAATTATCCATTGAACCTGAAACATCCATTATAAATATCATTACTGCATTACTCTCTCTTTTTGGTTTAGTTTTTACTCTATAATATCTTAAATCCTCTTCCTTAAATGGAAATCTTTCTATATCTTCATCTACACCTTCCTCTTTTAAAGCTCTCTTACGTCCCTGTTTTCTCGCAATTTTAGATATTACAGTTTTTTTCTTAGCTATTCTAGGATTAATACCATATCTTTGATATCCTCTTTTTCTTCCTGTACTTTCTACTAAGATATCCGAATACTTCTTTCTATCTAAATTAGGCAAATCTAAGTCTTCTATAATATAATCTAGAATTTCTTCAAGAGTAATTTCAGTCTCATAAATATCCTCGCCTTCTTGGTTTCCAGCTTTATCTTTACCCATTCCATCTTTAGGATTAGATGAACCTATTTTACCTCCTCTTTTCTCTTCTCCAGTACCAGTTGCAACCCCTTTAGAATTTTTACCATATATAAACTGATACTCTCTAATACCTCTTATAGGAATTTTAAATTTTTTATTTTTTCCCTCTCCAATGATACTCTCTTCAGATAATATATCTCCTAGATTTTCCTTTATAGATTTTTCAACTAACTGCCTATGTCGTCTTCTATCCTCAATAGATCTATCATGATCTACAAAATTCTCACTATTATCTCTAAAGATTGCCATGAACTATCAATCCTTCCACAAATTATTTGCAGCATATTTTAGTACAACATCACAGCAATGTAAGCAGTAACCTCTACTCTTCAATTCTTCAACCATAGCATTATACTTTTCTGTTTGCTCCTTATCTCTAACTCTTGATTTAGTTATTATTCTAGATAAATCTTTAACTGATGCTAATAACTTTTTCTCAATAGCTTCCTTAAGAGGTTCATATGAAGTATAATCTATTTTTGCTCCATTTCTAACAAGGTAGAACATATATGAAGCTACATCTGCTCTAAAGCCCTTACATGATGCCTCAGATACTCCAATTTGCTCTTCTATATTTCTCATGAATTCTTCATCTGGATTTAACTCTTCTCCAGTTGAAACATCTTTTATTTTACTCTTATTAACAAATGCTTCTGCATTGTCTATATAATTATTAAACAAGCTTTCTGCTTGCTCTCTAAATGAATGTATAAATGACTTAGTAATTTCTTTTTCAAGAATTTTATTATATTCCTTTCTTATGGTATCTTGTACAAAACCTAAATATTTCTTCTTATCATCTGCTCCAATATCCATCTCTTTAATAGATTTTATTATACTTTCCATAATACTTAATGGGTTTATACAATTATATTCTGAGTTAGAAAGAGCATTATCAATTGCCTTAATAATAAATCTAGTTGAGATACCCTTCATACCTTCATATGGTCCAGCTTCTTCCCTTAATTCCATAATATCAATTCTCTTAGTTGTTCCCTTTTCAACTATTTCATCACCATTATAAATTTTAAGCTTAGTCATTGGATCAACTTTTGCAGATGGTGATAATCTAGATAGAATTGCAAACATTGCTGCTACTTCAATAGTATGAGGTGCTATATGAGCCTTAAAATTACTCTTATTAAGGATTTTAGTATATATCTTCTCTTCTTCATCTAACTCTAAGCAATATGGAACTTCTACCTTTACAATTCTATCTAATATAGCTTCATTAGTATGGTCTGATTTAAATTTATTCCATTCAGCTTCATTAGAGTGTGCTATTATTACTCCATCAAAATAAATCATGGCTCCCTTACCTGGTGAAGGAACTGATTTTTCTTGAGTAGCTGTAATAATTGTATGAAGATATTCAACATCATTTTTAAATACTTCTATAAATTCAACTAATCCTCTATTTCCAACATTAAATGCACCATTTAATGAGAATATTCTTGGATCATCCTCTGAGTACATATCCATTTTTGATATATCAACTGATCCAGTAAGAATTGATGTATCCTGATTATTTGGATCTACTGGAGGTACAACTCCAACACCTTTTCTTGATCTTATAGAAAATCCCATTCTCTCAACAGGAAAATCCTCGTATCTTCCTTTAAACTCATGTTTTAATTTATACTTACATATAGGACAAAGGTCCCCCTCTATTTGAACCCCAAGCTTTTCTTCAAATTGAGATCTTAAATGATTTGGTATAAGATGAAGTGGCTCTTCATGCATTGGACAACCCTTAAGGGCATAAACAGGCTCACATGATTCTAATGCCTTCTTTAGACTCTCAACTAAAGAAGATTTACCAGCTCCAACAGGTCCCACTAAATATAAAACTTGTCTAGATTCTTCCCCTTTCATAGCTGCAGAATTGAAGTAATTTACTATCTTCATTATTACTTTATCAATACCATAAAAATCATCTTTAAAAAATCCATATTTTCTAATAACATCATTTCCATAAATTTTCCTAACTCTAGCGTTTTCTTCTCCTCTTAAAACTTCTACACCTTTACTTAAAATCAAATCTCTTATTCTTTTATGTGCTAGCTTTGCCAGTTCTGGGTTATCCTTTACAATTTCTAAATAATCTAGAAAAGTTCCTTCAAATTTTTCCTTATTTCTCTTCTCTCTATCACTCTCAATAAATTCTCTAAAGTTCATACCTACTCCCTCCTTTATACTTAAATATATTCATCTTATGTTACATTCTATGACTTAAAATATATATTTTTTATATATTTACTATAATTATTCTTTTAAAATTACCCTAAAATAAAAAAAGCTAATGGATTTTTATTTTTTTCCATTAGCTTTTACTCCTATTAGGGCTATTATTTCTTCTCCATACTTTTGAATTTTTTTTTCTCCTACTCCCCTAATATTCTTCAACTCTTCAATTGTTATTGGAAGTTTATTAGTTATTTCTATTAGTGTTGAATCTGAAAATATTATATATGGCTTTATATTTTCCTTATTTGCTTTATTTTTTCTCCATACTTTTAATAAATTAAATAATTCTATATTTAATGGTTTTTCTTCTACATCTACAATTAAAAATACATTCTGTTTTCCTAATAGAATATCCATAGATTTTTGATTTAATTTAAGCATAGAATAAGTTCCATCTTTTAAGTTAACATATCCTTTAGATAACATTTCTTTAATTAATCCTTTTATAAATGAAGTTGAATATCCCTTCATTAAACCAAATGTTGTTAACTTATGTAATTCAAATTGAACTATTTTTGTTCCTCTTACACCTTTTAATATATCTGTAATTACTGATACTCCAAATTTTTCTCTAGTTCTATATACTGTTGATAATATCATTTGTGCTTCTTTTGTAAAATCTTTTAACTCATCATTATTAAGACAATTACTACAAGTGCCACAATAATTTATTGAGGTGTTACTAAAATACTTTAATATGTAGCTTTTATAGCAATTATTATACTCACAAAAATCTATTATAGATTGAAACTTTCTTAAAGCAATCTCACGTCTTCCAATATTACTACTTTTATTTATTATAAATTCTACTCTCTTTATATCTTCTCTATTATAAAAAAGGTGGCATGAGCATTTTTCACCATCTCTTCCCCCTCTTCCTATTTCTTGATAGTAGCTTTCTAAATTTTTAGTTATTGTACAATGGATAATATATCTAATATTTGATTTATCTATTCCCATCCCAAAGGCATTTGTTGCTATCATTATATTAGTTCTCTCAAATAAAAAATCTTCCTGATATTTTTCCTTCTTATTATCATCAAGACCTCCATGATACATTGACACACTATATCCTAATTCCTTTAACGTATAATATAACTCCTCTACCTCTTTTCTTGAAAGGCAATAAATAATACCTGATTCATCTTCATGCTCTCTTATAATGTCTCTTATACCTTCTAGTTTATCTTCTTCCTTATGAATAGTTATAATAAGATTTTCTCTATTAATATCTCCTATAAATATATATGGATTATTTAATCCTAATAAATTAATAGAGTCTTCTTTTACTTCCAAAGTTGCTGTTCCTGTAAATGAAGAAACAACAGGTTTGCTTTTTAATCTCTCTACAAAAGGTTTAATATACCTATAGCTTTTTCTAAAATCATGTCCCCATTCTGAGACACAATGAGCTTCATCTACTGCAACTTGGCATATATTTAAATCTTTAATCATATCTACAAATATTTTAGACTCTAACCTTTCAGGCGCAATATAAATAAGCTTATAAATTCCTAACGAAGCATCCCTTAATATATTTTTTATTTCATTTAAGCTTTGTGTACTATTTATATAAACTCCACTTATTCCATTTTCACTTAAATTATCTACTTGGTCCTTCATTAATGAAATAAGAGGTGAAATCACTAAGGTTATACCTTCCATAATAATAGCAGGTATTTGATAACATATTGACTTTCCTGCTCCTGTAGGCATTATACAAAACACATCTTTATGAAATAATATATTTAGAATTATATTAAGCTGTCCTGATCTAAAACTATCATATCCATAAAACTTCTTTAATGCATACAATGCCTTTTCTTTATTATTCAACTCTCTCACCTCTTCTGTATTATTAACAAATTATAACTAGTCTAGTCTTATATTAAACTTTCACTCTCATAAAATTTATAAAAATGATTAGTAGGTCCAACACCTTTACCTAGCTTAAATCCATATCTTATTGCACCAGTTATGTACTTTTTAGCTTCAACAACAGCTTTTTCTATATTCATTCCTTTAGCTAAATTAGCTGCTATTGCAGATGATAATGTACATCCAGTTCCATGAGTATTTTCTGTATGTATTTTTTCTTCTTTTAAATATATAAACTTTTCTCCATCATATAAAACATCTGTAGCATCATCTTGAAGATGTCCACCTTTAATAAGTACATAATTAGCACCAAGATCTTTTAACTTTAAAGCTGCATCCTTCATATCATCTAAATTATTAATTTTTATCCCCAGAATTTCTTCAACTTCTGGTAAATTTGGGGTTATTAGTGTGGATAATGGAAATAATTCTCTTATTAATATTTCCTTAGCATTATCACTTAATAACTTATATCCACTAGTTGATACCATAACTGGATCTAATACTACTGGAGGTAGATTTTTAATTTGTTTTAAAGCTTCACTTATTGCTTCTATTGATACTATTTCAGAAACCATTCCTATTTTTATAGCATCTACTTTTATATCTTCAAAAATAACCTTTATTTGTGACTTTATCATTTCAGGGCTAATATTTTCTATTCCAAATACACCCATAGTATTTTGAGCAGTTATAGCTGTAATTACACTCATTGCAAATACACCATTTGCAGACATAGATTTTATATCTGCTTGTATTCCTGCTCCACCTGAACTATCTGAACCTGCTATAGTTAATGCTGTTTTCATATTATTCTTCTCCCCTACCTACTAATAATTTTTTAATTGCTGGAACCTTTAAAAATATATAGGCTATTATTGCACCACCTGTACAACTAATTAAAAATGGTACAACATATGTAAATAAAGCTGCATCTGCACCTAAAAACATACTTGCTATTGGATATGCAAGCATTGCACCAATAATACCAGTTCCTATAATCTCTCCAATTAATGCAAACTCTAGCTTTTTAAATTTTTTATATAGGATGCCTGCTAGAAATCCTCCTACCATACTTCCTGGAAAAGCTAAAAGACTTCCTGTTCCTAAAATATTTCTAATTAGAGCAGCTAAAAAACCATTTAATAAAGCATAATATGGACCTAAAACAACTGCAGATACAACATTAACAAAATGTTGTATTGGAGACATCCTTCCACCAAAAATAGGTACTGAAAATGTTCCTAAAATAACTGCAATAGCTATTAATACACCACTTAGAGTCATTTTATATGCTATATTTTTCTTTTTCATACTTTCATCCCCTTTCTAAATTATTTTAACATAAATTGAAAATAAAAAAACTGCTACATAACGTTCCTCTCTATTATGTAGCAGATATTATTATTTTAAAGTAATTTCTTTAAGTGTTTGTTTATATTTTTATAAATATATTTATTTCCACTACATAAAATAACAAGTGTATTTTCATTGTATATGAAGCTACTTAATATATCATTTCTATTAATATATTTATCTTTAAATAATCCATATATTATAAGTTCTTTTTCTGTCAGCTCTAATGATTTTTTATTATTATCCTTCCTTATTATCATATATCCCACACCCAATATTAGTTATATAACATTAATCTCTTTTAAAAGTAAGATCCTTTGCTTTACCATCTGTAGATTTTAATATTAACTTATTCCCATCTATATTATATTCGTATTCTCTTCTAGCATCATCATCCATATCTACACCTAAGTAATCTAATGGATCTATATCAACTATTATTTTATCTCCATTTATTTCATAAGTACAATATAAATTATTTTTTCCAACAAACAACGTTCCATTATCAAAAAACTTCCACGTCATATTTTCATTATCTGATTTATACCAATTTCCTACTATACTTTTGTTATTCATTCCAAATCCATCTGTAAAGTAATATATTCCACCAATAATACCACCTAATACAACTACTGTTCCTAAAATTTTAATAATATTTTTTTTCATTTCCATCCCCCACAAATAATATTTTTTACCCTTCTATATATCTAATTGTAATATATTAAGAGTTATTTATTACCATCATTTACATTTTATTTTATCACTTATATTTTTTTCAAATTTATTCCTTGATTAAAATCTATCATTATTTCAAAATACAATTAATTTTCTTTAGTATCCTTTAATTTACAATTATTTATTTTAGTTACATAATAAATATTATTTGTTATAATTATGAATAATATATAGGCGGAGGAGTAAATATGAGAGGAACTATACTAATTGTTGAAGATGAGAATGATATAAGAGAGCTTTTAAATGAATTCTTAAAAAATGCTGGCTATAATATAATAACTGCTATTGATGGATTAGATGGATTAGAAAAATTTAAGTTAACTAACTATGATCTTATTATTTTAGACGTAATGATGCCTAAAATTGATGGATATGTATTATGTGAAATAATAAGAAAAGAAAGTAATGTTCCTATAATAATGCTAACAGCATTAGATAGTGAAGAAGAGCAACTTAAGGGCTTTAACTTAAATATTGATGATTATATAACAAAACCGTTTTCTATTAAGTTACTTTTAAAACGTGTTGAAACAATTCTTCGTAGAAGCAAAAACATTGCAAATCTTAATACCTCTACTGAAATAACTTATAAAAATATAAGAATAGATACTAATGCTTTAATTGTTTCTGTTAATGATACTAAAATTAATTTAACAATTAAAGAGTATGAGCTACTATTAACATTAATAAAAAATAGTGGACATGTTCTATCTAGAGAAGAACTTTTAACTTCTCTTTGGCAATACGATTATTATGGAGATAGTAGAGTTGTAGATACTCATATAAAGAACTTAAGAAAAAAACTAAATGTAGATTTCATACAAACAGTTAGAGGAGTTGGATATATTGTTAATTAAATCAATAAAAAATAGCATAAATAAAAAATTCTTTTTAATAACTAGCTTAATATTAATTATATGCTCAATGTTAATCTATTTATTTATTGTTATAGTAATGCCGATTTCATATGAAAATTATATTGATAAAAAAGTTTATAATATAACTTCTTCTTTTTCTAATAAATCTATATATAACTTTCCTGATTTATTTACTAATGATACTTTCTATGGAATTAATTATGCTTATATTGTATTTGATAGTAATAAAAAATATGTGTCTATTATTGATTCAGAATACTTATTATATACTTTTGATGATTCTTCATATATATCTGAATTTAATGAAGAAAGTTTTTTACTATCTTATAAATATAAAAAAGATGAATTATCTACTGATGAACTTTTAAAATATTTATCTTTGAATTTTAAATTATATATTCCAGATAGCCTTGCAAATGCAAATGTAAAATATATTAAAGTTCCTATTACTTTAAAAGATAATACTACTTATACTATGTACTTATTTTGGGGACTTCAGCCAATTAATGATGCTTCAAAAGTTCTTATAAATTTATTACCTTATGTTTTAATAATGATTTTATTAGTTAGTTTTATTGCATCATATATTTATTCAAAAATAATTACTAAACCTATTATAAAAATAAGTAAAACAGCAAAAGAAATGTCATCAACTAATTTAAATGCTAAATGTGATGTAAAGCAAAGTGATGAAATCGGAGTTCTTTCCTCTAGCTTAAATACCTTATCTACAAATCTCTCTTCTTCTTTAGATAAGTTAAAAACAACAAACTCTATTCTTGAAAAAGAAATTGAGAAAGAAAGAGAAATAGATAGATTAAGAAGAGACTTTTTCAACTCTGCATCTCATGAATTAAAAACACCAATTACTATTATAAAAGGCCAGTTAGAAGGAATGCTATATAATATAGGAATTTATAAAAATAGAGAAAAATATTTAAATAGGTGCCTAGAAGTTACTGAATCTATGGAGGATCTAGTTAAAGAAATTCTTACTATATCAAGAATGGAAAGTAGCAACTTTAAATTAAACCTATTGGAAAGTAATTTAAGTAATGTTTTAAAAGAATGTGTTTATTATTATTCAGATTTAATAAAAGCAAAAAATATTACTCTTACAATAAATATTGAAGATAACTTATATATTAAAATTGATACTAATCTTATAAAAAAAGCATTAAGTAATATTATAAGTAATGCTATAAATTACTCTCCTAATAACTCTAAAATAAGTATATCTTTAAATAATAAGACTCTTGAAATAATTAATTACAATTCTTCTATTCCTGAAAATGAATTAAATAATTTATTTCATGCTTTTTATAGAGTTGATAAATCAAGAAATAGTAATACTGGTGGTAACGGACTAGGATTATATATAGTAAAAATCATTTTAGATCTTCATAATTTTAAATATTCAATTAAAAACATAGATAACGGAGTATGTTTTACAATAATATTGTAAAATTTGATTATTTTATAAAGTTTGTGTAGTTTGTGTGAAGTTTTTATTTATATAAATCTTCTTTGATAAAATATTTACATATTAATTATTGGGGGAGATTTTATGATTAATAAATTAAAAAAACTATATACTACACTAATTATTCTTTGTATATTTTCACTTTCTATTTGTGGATGTAGTGAGAAAAACAATAGCTTAATTGAGAAAATCACTATATCTAATATAGAGGAAGGATATTTTGTAAGTAATATATCAATTCCTGAAGACAATAAATATGCTATTGTTACATTATCACAAGAAAATAATAATACAAACACTTCAAAATTATTTAAGTATGAAATAAAAAATAATAACTTTATAAATCCAATAGAAATTAAAATTCCTATTAATACTATTGTTCTAAATGCCATTACATCTTTAGATGGCAGTAAACTATATTTATCACTTATAGATAATTCATCATTAAACAGTGATACAAGCATTCCGAATTTTGATATAGCTATTTGTGACTTAAAAAATAACTCATTAGAAAATATAACTTATATTGATGATATTAATACATCTAGTGCTGATATTATCTTATCTATTGATGAAAAAAATAATCTTGTTTATTCTTCATACACAGAAGAAGGAATGTCTTATATATATTATGGAGAATTTAATGGAGAAAGTTATTCATCTTCTAAATATAGTGAAGAAATTAATAATGACTATTACCCTGTTCAACGTGCTGCCATAACACCTGATGGTAATAATATAATATTTTCAAATATGCTTAATGGCAGTATTGAAAGTACTTATAATATTCAATTAGCAAGTAAAAATAATGGAAATTGGTTTTCTAAAACTTTAAAAGGTATTATAAATGATGGAGAAAGTGATAACTATGTATATTGTATTAGTGGTGATTATTTATATTACGTAAGTACATCAACCTATATAGACAATATATTTTTTAATAATAATTCAGATGCTGACTACACTTTTTATAAGGCTCCTTTAGAAAGTATATTAGAAAGTACTAATGAATTAACCTACTCTAAAGATTACTCTTCTTCTAAATTTCCTCTAGAACTAAGAAATAAAGGAGATATGTCTAGCAAAGAAGGAGTTTACTATGAAATTTTTGTACGTTCCTTTGAAGATTCTAATAATGATGGCGTTGGAGATTTTAATGGTATTACAAATAAATTAGATTATTTAAAAGACTTAGGAGTAGATGGATTATGGTTAATGCCTATTTTTTCTTCTCTCTCATATCATGGATATGATGTAATTAGCTTTTATGATATTAATCCTCAATATGGTACAGAAGAAGATTTTCAAAATCTAATTAATGAAGCTCATAAAAGAGATATGAAAATAATTCTTGATTTCCCTATAAATCATACTAGTAACTTAAATAAATGGTTCACATCTTCTAGTTTAAATCCTAGTGGTAAGTATGGAAGTTACTATAGATGGGTTAATAATAATGATACTAACGAATACTCACCTTCAGATAAATCATCATGGGATTCTACTGTATGGCATCTTAGTGGAAATAACTATTATTATGGAATTTTCTCTAATAGTATGCCAGATTTAAATTATAATAATCATAATGTTAGAGAAGATATTAAAAATGCAGCTAGTAAGTGGCTAAATATGGGTATAGATGGCTTTAGATTAGATGCTGCTATTCATATTTATGGTGATAATGAGTTTAAAAATATGAACAATCAATTAGATGCAAATATTCAATGGTGGAATGAATTTGCTTTATCATGTGAAAAAATTAATCCTAATGTATATTTAGTTGGAGAAGCATGGCAAAAAACTGATTTGCTAGAAGATTATGTTCAACCATTTGATACAAAGTTTAATTTTACATTCCAAGAAAGCTTAATTAACTCCTTAAAAAATGAAACTACACTTACTGAAGATAATACTTCATTATCTAAACTATATGAAAATATATTAACTACCTATAATAAAGTAGATTCTAATTATATTGATGGAATCTTTGCTTCTAATCATGATCAAGAACGTGTTATGAGCTCCTTAAATAGCATAGAAAAAGCAAAACTTGCTGCAAATATATATATGACCTTACCAGGTAACCCTTATATTTATTATGGTGAGGAAATAGGAATGTTAGGAATAAAACCAGATGAAAATATTAGAGAAGCATTTAAATGGACAGATTCAACAAAATCACCTTATGCCTATACTATGAATTTTAATATGAATGACTCTACTCCTTCACTAGAATCTCAACAAAAAGATTCTAACTCAATGTATACTCATTATAAGAAAATAATAAATACAAGAAAGTCAAATGAAGCTTTATCAAAAGGAGATTATGAAAGCCTAGATATTGATAATAACTCAATTATGGCATATACAAGAACCTATAATAATGCTACTTGTTATGTAATTCATAACTTATCAAGCTCACAAATTGAACTATCCTTAGATGATGTTTCTAATGGTAATGTTATTTTTAAAAGTAGTGATAGCTCGTTTTTGAAAAATAACATAATCTCTCTTGATAGGTACTCTACCATAATAATATCTAAATAGATTAAGGAGTCGTATAATTCTTTTATGCGACTCCTTAATTTATACATTAAATAAATTCTGCTATCATTTCTCCATTTTCATTAAAAGTTATTTTTAACTCTCCACTTTGAACTGTACCATCATTAAATTCAACATTAATTTTTATTATTTCTTCTACGTTATTATAGGTAGTTTTATTTTCCACATTACTTATTATGCCATATGATGGTTCCCATGAAATATAGTGATATTTTAAATTATCTGTATTTCTTATTTCAAACATTCCATCACTAAACCCAACTTTATCAATATCAATTTCATCTGTATCAGAATATTGTGTTACAATTCCAAGAACTTCTGATGATTCATTATCCATAGCTAATAATAGACTCTTATGATTATCTTCAATGTATGATTCATTATTACTTGATCCTGAATATACTACAGCTCCACTATTACAACCTACATATATTTTTTCTATATTATCACCTTCAATAAAAAGTCCTTGAAGCGGTATTTCACCGTCTGATCTTGTTGGCATTTTAGTTATTTGACCTTTTTCTAATGTTATACTTTTATTTCCATCATCTGTTGTTGCATAAGCTTTAATTACAAATACATTATCAGCTCCGCTAGTAGTTGGTACTAAGTTAATTCCTAACATACTCATTGTAAATAATACACATGCACTAGCTGCAACAACTATTTTCTTTGAAAAATTAAATCTTTTACTCTTAATTTTACTTTCTCCATTTATTTCTGGTAAATTAATTTTATTTATAGCCTTTAAATATTCTTTCTCATTTTTATTTAACATAATTACCGCCCCTATTTAACTATTTTTCTAAGCTTCTTTATTCCTCTTGAATATTTACTTCTTGCATTAAATATTGATATATCTAATATTTCTGCTATTTGCTTATAACTAAGTGATGCTGCTAATCTTAATGCTATAATTTCCTTTTCCTGTTCTTCTAATGGTTCTAGCATTCTTAAGAACTCCATACTACTTTCAATATCTTCTGTAAATGAATTATTATCACAAAGTACAAATTCATCCCTAAGTTCTTCTCTTTTATTTTTTTTAATATAATTTAAACACAAATTTCTTGTAATAGTTAATATCCACGCCTTAGCATTACTCCCTGATTTATATCCATTAGGATTGCCTATTACCTTTATAAAAGTTTCTTGAAGAATATCCTCTGCTGCATGATAATCATTCAGCATTGAAAGTGCCAGCACAAATATAGGTCTTTTTAATTGTATATATAATTTATTTATTGACTTATTATCTCCTGTTTTTGATTTCGTAAGTAGCTCATCAAAATCAATTATATTTTCAGCCTTACTAATCATTTTTTGCTCCTCCCTTGATGTACATCTACTTATATAACAATCTTAATATAATAAATGTGACAACTAATATAAAAAAAAGTATGCGATTAGTTACTTCTATTTGATAACAACAATTATAGGTATCAGTATAACCTAAAAAAAGATGACTCCTAAACAATATAGAAATCATCTTTTATTATCTTAATAACCTTTTTTATTGCGTCTTTGACAAAGGTTCACCTTATTTAATATTTATAAAAACAGCTTCCACCAATAAATTCTCTAAGTATAGAATTTCTAGGAACTTCTTCAAAACTTATTTCTTCAAAAAACTCTAAAAATGAAATTAATCTCTGCGCCTCATAATAAACTTCACTAGATGGCTGTATTTTCTTTAATTCTTTTAAAGCATATGATTTTAATACACATAATTCATATACTAATGTTGAATTTATCATAACATCAGCTTCTTCTTGATATACAAATATATTTTCTCTTTCACCTTTTTTAATAGCTGGCCACATTAATAGTGTTTCTTCTGCACCATATCCTCTTGATAGATAATCTCTTACTATCCTTCTAATCTTTCTTACATCTGTTGTAGATATTCTATTATGATTATCTAAGTTTAATTGAGTTAATGCAGATATATATATTTTAAACTTATTTTCATCTGGAACAGCATTTGTTAATAATGGATTTAATCCATGAATTCCTTCAACTAATATTACTCCATTACTTG
>JAFADP010000001.1 GCA_023424785.1 Bacillota bacterium | reverse complement strand
TTGCAATCACATTTATTACTTTTATATTCTCGTTATCCGTCACGATTAGTAGTAGTGTATTTCAATATTTTATTATTAGGACATATATAACAATCATAGTATTCATCATAAACATATTCATTTTTTCGAAAAAAACCTTTTTTAGTCATTGGTCTTTTATATGGCATTATTAGTAATTTACCATCATCTATTATTTGTTTTGCTATTGCCGGTATTTTATATCCGGAATCTACTACAATTCCTTTTATATTGGGATGTTCTCTTTTCATTTTCTCATAAATAGGCCAAAATGAAACTGAATCATGAACATTACCTGGTGTAACTTCAAAACCTAAAATAAAATTATTTTTATCACAAGCTGTATTCGAAGCATATGCAAAAACTTTTTTATGTTCTCCTTTATGGAATAATCCACTTTCAGGGTCGGTAGTACTTATTTTAATGTTTTTTTTTACTTCTTCAGTAGTATTTTTTTCTTTAAGTGGCTTTTTACCATGATTTTCTCTATCTTTAGTTATCTCAGCTTGCAATGCTTCTTCATATACTCTGGTAGATTCTTCAATTACTTCATTCATATATTTATGCGTATTAGCATTAGCTTTAATATGTGTTCCGTCAATAAATATGTTTTCATCATCAATGAAACCATATTTATTAATCTCAAGTAAGATTCTAGCAAAGATATTTTCAAATAAATCTGTGTCCTTAAATCTCCTAGAGTAATTCTTACTAAATGTTGAGAAGTGAGGCAATTCTTCATGTAAGCCATAACCAAGATACCAACGATATGCATTATTAACTTCAATATCTTTTAATGTCTGTCTCATCGATCTGATTCCAAATATATATTGAATCATAACAATTTTTATTAAAACTACTGGATCAATGCTTTCGCGGCCGTATGGCTTGTACAAGTCTCTAACTTCATCATAAATAAAATCTAAGTTTATAGCCTTTTCTAATTTTCTTACTAAATGATTTTTTGGAACAAGATCATCTAAACTTAGAAGTTCTATTTGACTTCTATCAATTTTATCTTTTACTCCCATCATAATAAATACCACCTTAAATTTAATAAAAATATTATAACATAAAAAGCCGACAACTAACTTATTAAATAAGTTAGTTGTCGACAGTCTGAAAGGGCTAAAATAGCCCTTTATATTTCTTCACCTTTATAAATTTTCTTTATAATATCACTTACAGGCATATCCTTAATTTCAATATCCTTCACTCCTAAGTATTTAACTACTACTCCAATAAGTTCTACTGTATCTATTTCTTCCTTATTATGAACTATACTTAATTTACTTCCTTCAAGGCTAAGTTCCACTTCTTTTAAAACTTCTCCTATTTGAGTTTTAAACTTATCCATATTAAATTCTAAAGGATTTTTTAATGTTAGTTCTAAAGTTCTAGAAGTTCCATAAGTATCTTTTAATTTTTTTAGGTCTCCATCATATATTAGTTTTCCTTTATCAATAACTAATATTCTCTTGCATAGCTCTTCAATATCACTCATATCATGAGTTGTTAGCATTACAGTAGTACCATATTCTTCTCTAAAATTTCTAATTAATTCTCTTATTTGGTCTTTTACAACTATATCTAATCCAATTGTTGGTTCATCTAAATAAATAACCTTTGGATTATGAATTAATGCTGCAGCTAAATCTGCTCTCATTCTTTGTCCTAAAGATAAGGTTCTAACAGTTCTGCCCATAAATTCATCTAAGCCTAATCCTTCCCTAAGCAAATCTAATCTTTTTCTATATGCTTCATCTTCTACTCCATATATTTTCTTAAGAAGTGCAAAAGTTTCACTTAAAGGCAAGTCCCACCAAAGCTGAGTTCTTTGACCGAATACTACACCTATCTTTCTAGCATTTTCAATTCTATTTTCATATGGTATTAACCCATCTACTGTACATTTTCCACTTGTAGGAGTAAGTATTCCTGTTACCATTTTTATTGTTGTGGACTTACCTGCGCCATTTGGTCCTAAATATCCAACAATTTCTCCTTTTCCTACTTCAAAACTAATATCATCAACTGCAACTTTTGTAATAGTTTCTTTAGAAAATAAACTTTTTACTGCTCCTTTAAATCCTGGATCTATTTTATTTTGTTTAAATTCTTTTTTTAAATTCTCAACTCTTATCATCTTGCCCCTCCTTAGTTTCCAGCGCTTTCATATGCCTTTAATCCTAAACACCAAGTTTTATAAGCTATAAAAAAAGCTATTGCTGCTACTATGCATGTAACTATTACTCCATAAGTAAATGTTTCTTTATCTAAGAAATATGAAGCAGGTATAAATGCAGTAAAAGCAAAAGGAATTATATAACTTAATATTACTTGAATACCCTTTCCATATATGGAAGTTGGGTACTTTGTAAAGTCTGAAAATGTATATACTATATTTAATAATGGAAAACTATCCTTAATCCAAAATGCAATTGATGCAAAAAATAACTTTACTGATGAATATATAAATGCACCTGCTATTATTGCAATAAAAAATCCTATTACCTTAGTTATAGTTATTGATACATTTAAGTTAATTATTGAATAACCAACAATAACACTACCAATAATTAATTCACCAAAAGCATCTAGTTGAAATCTTTCTGCTATTACTTGAAATAATGGATTTAATGGTCTTAATAAATATCTATCAAATTCTCCTCTTATTATGGTATTTTTACTAAATAACCATATATAATCAAAAAATAAATGGTCTAATCCCCTAGGAAGCTGTGCAAATCCATATATAAAAAGTACCTCATAAAAATTCCATCCATTTAATTCAGGAATTTGGTTAAATACCATAGATATAAATAAAATTCCACTTGCTTGAGAGAAAATAAAACATATAACTCCAATAAAGAAATTAGCTTTTGATTGCATTAATATTTTAAAATATTGTTTAACAAAATCCTTATAAATATCTAAATAACGTCTCACTAATTTATCCCCCCATTACAGTGACTCTTTTTATTGCTTTACTCCATAAAATCTTATATAACAAGAATAAAATAACTATCCAGGCAACTTGTACTCCTATTGAAAATAATATTTCATTCATACTTAGCTTGCCCATATAAATCATAACTGGAGTATAATTCATACCTGAAAAAGGTAGATATTTTAATATTCCTTGCATTGCTTTTGGGAAAAATACTATAGGAATTAATTGTCCTGAAAAAAAGTTAATAACTATACTTTTACAAAGCATAAATCCCCAAATATAAGTTACATAAAAAGCACTTATAGAGAAAATAAAGTTAAATAAAAACATAATAATAAATCCAAAAATTGCACTTACTAAAAATAATAAAATATTACCAAGACTTGGTGGTGTCTCTTTATAGGCAATAAACCTATATAAATAAAAGCATATCCACACAGGTATAGAAATTGTACAAACGTTTAACACAACTTGTCCAATACTTTCAGATAATATTCTCTTTTCATACTTTATAGGCTTAATTAAATTAGTGGCAATAGATCCTGTTAAAATATCATCTGCAATTGCCCATTCATTACTTATGCTTATAACTTGAGCTGTAATATAACTCATTATTACATAAATAATCATTTCACTACTTGTAAACCCATTAATAGTATCACTAGATGAGCTATTAAATATAGCAAGCCATAAGTAATACATTATTAATACTTGTATTAATCCCCCTACAATTCTCATGAAAAATCCAACTTTGTAACTCATTCTTGCTTGAATAACACTTCTCCCAAAAGGTACATAATTAGAAATATCACTTAATATTTTTCTCACATTACCCCTCCTTATACCTTTCATACTTGCTAGCTGTAGGTAAGGAATTTATGAAACATAATCCTTATTTTCTACTTTTATAACTCTTATAACTTATCCACAGAGATACAAAATATATAATTTCCTATTAAATAAAAAAGCTACTTATTAGCACCTTTTTATGGTACTTAATAAGCAGCTTATTATTTTCTAAAGCTATTAGTATCTATGAAAGGTTAAATTAATTTTGCATTATTAAATTTTAGTGATTAACCACCACATATTTAATCATTTGAGCCCTCTCCTTTCATTTTCAACTTATGTTAAAATATTATATTATTTGAATATATATGTCAATATATATTTTATATACTTTTCTTTAACATGAAATAAATGCTAATATATAAGAAACACAATAACATAAGTATACACATAATTGTTTTAAATACTAATAAATTAAATAATAATGAAACTAACATACTAACATATAATATAAGTCCTAATATAATTCCTGTTAAAAACATAGCTCTTTCAATAATGTATATATTTCTTTCATCTCTTTCTTCAATTTCAGCTTCTTCTTTTAAAGTCTCATTATTCAATATTCTAGAAGTTCTATATAGTAATATACTACCTGCTAAAATAAATCCTACACCTGTTCCACTATAAACACCTTTTACATATTCATCTATGGATATGCCACTAAAATTAATAGCAATAAACGCTAATATAGCTAATACCCCCAAAGTGATAACACTAATACCTAATTGTTTTCTAAGTTTTAAAACTTTCTCAAAGTCCTCAGTTTTAGATAGTACTTTAATAATCATAAATTCTCCTCCTCTAAATCAAATATAAAAATATCTTCAATGCTAACTTTAAAATATTGTGCTATTTTATGCGCCAATACTAAAGATGCTTTATATTTACCATTTTCTAAAGAAATAATAGTTTGTCTTGTTACCTTTACTGCTTTTGCAAGCTCCTCTTGAGTTATTTTATTTTGCTTTCTTAATTCTTGTATTTTATTTTTCATTTTATCTCCTTAAAATATTACAAATTACCTTCCTTTTAAGTTGTTTTATTTTTGACAAACCCCATTTTTCATAAGTAAGTCCAACTAATATAAGAGTTATTCCTAGTCCAACAAAAAATCCTTTAAAGAAATGTGGTATAAAATCCACCCTGTTACATATTAAGAATAATCCATTAAATAATAATCCAAGTTTAGTATATCTATTAGCTTTTTTCATATATATCCCCCTTAATATATAGTTTACTTTACACTTAAAGTATATTGTACTTTACATTAAAAGTAAAGCTTATTTTACATTAAAAATAAAAAAAATAGATGCTGCAAGTAACTATACAACATCTACTTTCAAATAAGATTAAAGCATCTTATTTGTACGATATATATTATAATTTATACTGTTAAGTTGTGCATCTCCTGTAATTCCATTACTTCCATAGTCATATTCTAATGGATGATACTGTTTATTTTCTAACCCAAAGTTATTAAGGCATCTTTCACAGATTATGTTCTTCCCATGCTTGGCTTTTTCTAATACATATAATGATGAAATTGATACATCTTCATTGCAATATGAACATCTCATAATTTAACCTCCATATCATCTTTATATTATATTATTATACAAAAATAGAATTATTATACATAATAGTTATAGATAATTTCCTATAAAATAAAAAAACTAGCAGTTCCTTAAAACTGCTAGTTTTATATTTAAATCTTATAGATGCCAAATGTCTTCGTTGTATTGAGCTATTGTTCTATCAGCTGAGAAGAATCCTGCTTTACTGATATTTATTAATACTTTCTTATTCCAAGTCTCTCTATCTTCATAATCTTTGAATACAACATTCTTAGTCTTAATGTAATCTTCAACATCAAGTAATGTCATGAACCAGTCTTTATTAATTAATTCGTTATGAAGTCTATTTAAGTTTTCTTCATCACCAACTTTAAGCATTTCATCACTTACGATAAAGTCAACTAACTTCTTAATTTCTGGTTTTTCATAGTAAGTCTTAGATACATAATCAGCTTTTTCATAGTGTTCAATTACTTGTTCGCTTGATTCACCGAAGATATAAATATTATCATCTCCAACTAATTGGTGAATTTCAACGTTAGCTCCATCTTCAGTTCCTAAAGTTAATGCACCATTTAACATAAACTTCATGTTACCAGTACCTGATGCTTCTTTAGATGCAAGAGAAATTTGTTCTGATACATCACAAGCTGGTATTAACTTAGAAGCCTTAGTTACATTGTAGTTTTCTACCATTACAACCTTTAAGTATGGACTTACTTCTGGATCATTGTTTATGATTTCTTGTAAGCAAAGTATTGTGTGAATTATATCTTGTGCAATTATATAAGCTGGTGCAGCTTTTGCTCCAAATATCATTGTAATTGGAGTTGTTGGCTTTTCTCCATTCTTTATTGATAAATATTTATCTATAATGTAAAGAACATTCATTTGTTGTCTCTTGTATTCGTGAAGTCTCTTTACTTGGATATCAAATATTGAGTTTTCATCTATTTCAACACCTTGAGTTTCCTTTAAGTAGTTCTTTAATGCTATTTTATTATTTTTCTTAATTTCTTGAAGCTTGTTTAATACGTCAGCATTATCAACAAACTTTCCTAATTCTTCTAACTTGCTTGCATCTGTCTTGAAGTCTTCTCCAATAAGTTCTGTAATGTAATCAGCTAATTCATTATTACAGTGTAATAACCATCTTCTAAAAGTTATACCATTTGTCTTATTGTTGAACTTTTCTGGATATATATCATAGAATGGCTTTAATTCAACATCCTTTAATATATCTGTATGAAGAGCAGCAACTCCATTTACACTAAATCCATAGTGGATGTCCATATGTGCCATGTGTACTCTATTTTGATCATCGATTATAGCAACCTTTGGATCATCATATTTAGCTCTTACTCTGTTATCTAATTCAGTTATTATTGGCATTAATTGTGGAACAACTTTTTCTAAGTAAGCTATTGGCCATTTTTCTAATGCTTCTGCTAAGATTGTGTGGTTAGTGTAAGCACAAGTCTTAGTAACGATTTCGATAGCTTCGTCCATTCCTATTCCCTTTTCACCTAATAATCTTATTAATTCTGGAATAACCATTGATGGATGAGTATCGTTAATTTGAACTACAACATGTTCATGTAACTTGTGTAGGTCATATCCATTTTCTTCAGCTTCTAATAATATTAATTGAGCTGCATTACTTACCATGAAGTATTGTTGATATATTCTTAATAAATGTCCAGCTTCATCACTATCATCTGGATATAAGAATAATGTTAAGTTTTCTTTTATATCTTCTTTATCGAAAGTAATTCCTTCTTCAACTAATGTTTCATTTATTGTGTCTATATCAAATAAACGTAATTTATTACTTGCTTGATTGTATCCAGTAACGTCTATATCATATAAAGTTGATGTTACTTTAAATCCACCAAATAATACATCAAATTTAATGTCAGATTTAGTTAACCAGCTTTCACTTGTTATCCAAGGATTCTTTTCAGCTGTTTGTTTATGATCTTTAAATACTTGTTGGAATAAACCAAAGTGATAATTTAATCCAACTCCATCCCCATTTAATCCTAAAGTAGCAATTGAATCTAAGAAACATGCAGCTAACCTTCCAAGACCACCATTTCCTAATGAAGGTTCTAATTCAACTTCTTCAATTTCTAATAAGTTCTTATCATGTGCAGCTAAAACTGATTTAACTTCTTCATATAATCCTAAATTGATTAAGTTGTTAGATAATAACTTACCAATTAAGAACTCAGCTGAAATGTAGTATAACTTTTTGCTTCCCTTATTAGTACCCTTAGTCTTTATATTTTTCTTAGTTAGTTCTAATAAAGCTAAATATATTTCTTCATTACTTGCTTCACTAATAGACTTTGAAAATCTTTTGCTTAAAATTTCATTTAAATTCTTTTCTACCATAATAAATTTACCCACCTTATTATTTATATATTTAAATTTAATTATCATTTAACTAAATTTTTAGTTATTGATTTCTCAATATCTTCTCCCTGAAGACAATTTTATTTTATCACTTTTTTTCATTTTAAATTGTACATTTATACTTTTTTTTGTATATTAATCATGCTAATTTAAGAAAAATAAAGTTTTTTTACATTTTATTACCATTAATTTACTTATTTGTATATAACTTTGTAAATGTTTTCTATAAATTTATTGATTTTTTGTGTAAAAGTTTTCTTTAATATTAATATTCTACTCTTGTTACTTCTTTTTCATATTAAAATATTTTAATTTTTTATAGTAAACATTTATTTTAATGTAATAAAAATTTCATACATTTATGTATATTGACACAGAAATAATAAGTTATTATTATGATTATATAGACTACAAAAGACAACAAGGAGTTTACTTATGAATATTAGTATTTTCGAGGTTGTTGGTCCTATTATGGTTGGTCCATCAAGCTCACATACAGCAGGTGCTGCAAAGCTTGCTCAAGCTGCAAAATTAATTGCAAAAAAACCTTTTTCTCATATTTCTTTTGGATTACATGGATCATTTGCAAAAACTTATAAAGGACATGGAACTGATAGAGCATTAGTTGCTGGTGCTTTAGGTTTAAGTGCAGATGATGAAAAACTTCCATATTCTTTTGAAATTGCAAAAGAAAGAGGAATTACTTTTGATTTTTATGAACTTGAACTTGAAGGAATGCATGAAAATACAGTAAAAATGACATTAACAATGGATGATGGTAGTGAAAATGTAGTTATAGGTTCATCTATTGGAGGTGGACAAATTGTAATTAAAGATATAAATGGTTTTACTACTGAAGTTTCTCTTCAGTCTCCTACTATTCTTATTAATCACCATGATACAAAGGGAGTTATTTCTGAAATAACAGCAACTTTAGCTAATAATGCTTTAAATATAGCAACTATGAAACTAAGTAGAAAATCTAAAGGTGATATTGCTTGTTGTGTAATTGAAACAGACGAAAGTATACCTGAACAAATTGAACAAAAGATTATGTTAAATAAAAATATAGTAAGTGTTAAAATCATTAACATTTAATACTTTAACGAGAGGATAAAAATGTATACAAATATTAATGAATTACTAAAGATATGTAATAGTGAGAATATTCCTTTATGGAAAGCCATTCTTAAAAATGAAGTTAAGCTCACAGGTAAAACTGAAGAAGAAATATTTGAAGAATTAGATTGTCGTTATGAAATTATGATAAGTGGAGCTAAAAAAGCCTTAGAAAAACCTCAAAACACAGCTGGAGATTTAATTAAGGGAGTTGCAAGTACTCAATATAAATATAGCAATTCAGATAATACTGTATGTGGCTACTTTATAAATAACATAATGGCTCTTGCCTTATCATTAAGTGAAGTTAATGCTTCTATGGGAAAAATATGTGCAGCGCCTACAGCAGGTTCTTGCGGTATTTTACCTGCAGTATTAATTGGAGTTTCTGAACAATATAAATTAACTCGTGAAGAAACTTTAAAAGGATTATTAACTGCTTCTGGTATTGGTGCTATAGTAGTAAGAAATGCTACTGTATCTGGTGCTGAAGGTGGATGTCAAGCTGAATGTGGTGTTGCTGCTGCTATGGCTGCGTGTGCTGTAGTAGAAATGAGAGGTGGAACTCCTGAAATGGCATGTGATGCTTTTTCTTTAGCTTTAAGTAATTGTATGGGCCTTGTATGTGATCCAATAGCAGGCCTTGTACAAGTTCCTTGTGCTCAAAGAAATGCATCTCAATCTATAAATGCAGTTATTAGTGCTGATATGATTCTTGGTGGAATGAAATTTTTAATACCACCAGATGAAGTTCTTGAAGCTATGTATAAAGTAGGAACTCATCTTCCAACAGAATTAAGAGAAACTGCTGAAGGCGGTATTGCTGCTACTCCTACTGGAAAGAAAATCGAAAAAATTATATTTGCATAAAAAATAAGGTATGGGCATTTTATTTTGCCCATACCTATTATTTTTTATTCAGCTTCTTTATAAGTCTTTATTAAATCAACTTTACCAGTTTTAGATACCATTAATCCCTTAATTGATGGGTTAATAGCTCTAACTTTAGTGTAGTAGAATAAAGGTATTACTGGAAGATCTCTCATAAGAATTTCTTCTGCTTGTTGTAATAATTCATATTTTTCTTCTTCGTTAGAAGTTGCTTTAGCCTTAGCTATTAATTCATCATATTCTGGATTACTATAACCTGCATCATTGTTTCCACCATTAGTTACCCACATATCTAAGAACGTAATTGGATCAATATAATCTCCAGACCATCCGTGTCTACCTATCATGTAATTACCTTCTGATCTTGTAGTTATAAATACTTTAAATTCTTGCTTAGTTATTTCAACATTAACACCAATTTGCTTCCAAGCATCTTGTAAGTATTGAGCAACTTGTTCATGGAACCCTTCTGAGTTAATAGCAAAGTTGAATACTGGTAAACCTTCTCCGTTTGGATATCCTGCTTCAGCTAAAGCTTTCTTAGCTGCTTCTACATCAGCTGTAGTTTTAATATATTCCTTATCAAATGGAGTATTATCTGCTAATGTTATACCAGGTGCAGTAAATGAGTGTGCAGGTATTTGACCACCTTTAGTTATATTATCAATAATTGCTTGTCTATCGATAGCTAATGATAAAGCTTCTCTAAACTTAGGATTTTGTAAAGCCTTAACAGCTTCTTCACTAAATTGTTCTACATTGTTACCAACATTTAAACATAAGAAGTAAGTAGCAAATTCTGTAAATATCTTAGCATCTCCAGCGTCAATTGCTGTTTCAATTTCTGCTGCTGGAACTGCTTCAATTAAATCAAAGTTACCAGCTTTAAATTCTGCATATGAAGTAGTATCTTCTGAAACTAATCTTATATCTACTTTATTTAACTTAACTTCTGAAGCATTCCAATAATTTTCATTCTTTTCTAGTATTATTGATTCTTTATCTTTCCATTCAGTCATTTTGAATGCACCATTACTAATATAAGTTTCTGGACTTCTTGCCCAAGCTTCACCATATTCTTCTATGATGTCTTGTCTAACTGGTTGGTAAGTAGCAAATGCACATAATTGTAAGAAATAAGTTGTTGGATTATTTAAAGTTACAACTAAAGTATCGTCATCTTTTACTTCAATTCCAACTTCATCTTCTGAAACTTCTCCATTAGAGAAAGCTTCTGCATTTTTTATGTAATGTAATTGATAAGCATATTCTGCTGCTGTTTCTGGTTTTAAAGCTCTAAGCCAAGCATATTTAAAGTCGTTAGCAGTAACTGCTACTCCATCAGACCACTTAGCATCTTTTCTTAAATTAAATGTATAAGTTAAACCATCTTCAGATACATCCCAAGTTTCTGCAACTCCTGGAAGAATATTAACTTCATCATCAACTCTTACAAGTCCTTCAAAAGTATTTAAAATAATATTCCCTGCATTTGATGATGTATTTAACGCTGGGTCTATTGTTTTAGGATCTTCTCCTATATTCCAAACAATAGTATCTTCTGGAGTATTAAAATTATCTCCTCCACACCCCATTAATAATGTACTACCTAGTACACAGCTAAGTGCAATTGCACATAACTTTTTGAATTTTCTACTTTTCATATTTTTTCCCCTTTCTTTATTTTTTATTTTAAAATTACCTATAAATTAATAGGTAATTTTTAAAGCTTATTACTATGTATTAATTAATTGAATAAATGACATGCTACAAAATGACCTGGTTCTACTTCCTTAAGTTCTGGATCTACTTTGCCACATATATCTTTTGCATGTTTACATCTACCCTTAAATCTACATCCTGGTGCTGGATCTATTGGAGATGGAATATCTCCTTCAAGAGTTATTCTCTTATTTTCCTTACATGCTATAGGATCTGGTATTGGAACTGCAGATAAAAGTGCTTGTGTATATG